>JBAWXD010000128.1:0-10789 GCA_037144275.1 Paludibacter sp.
AAAGCAGCATACGAAATGACTTTTTCCCCGCAGTTTGATGTTACTGTAATTAATGATAATCTCGAAACAGCAAAAGCTGAAACTGAGCGCTTAATACGGGATTTTCTTGCAATTTAGTTGTTAGTTGATCAGTTATCCGGTTGATTTGTTTTAAACCTCTAAACTCCAAACTACTAAACAATAGATGTCCACTGCACTTTTCTTTGGTTCTTTCAATCCAGTCCATACCGGACATACTCAACTAGCTGAATACTTGATAAATAAAGGTATTGCTGACGAAGTATGGTTTGTAGTTTCGCCTTGCAATCCCCTAAAGAATCAGGCTGATTTATTGGATGAATATATCCGGTTGGATATGCTGATTTTAGCTATACAAAATCAACCTCGGTTTAAAGCCTGTGATATAGAATTTGACTTGTCTGTACCATCTTATACCATTAATACGCTTCATGCACTTTCGGCTCAATATCGTGATAAACAGTTTACTTTGTTGATTGGTAGCGATAATGCATTGGTTTTTGATCAGTGGAAAAACCCTCAGCAAATTCTTTCTGAATATCCGGTATTAGTCTATCCACGTCGTGGATTTGATTTTACTGAAGTGTCTACTCTTTATCCGCAAATGCAATTACTCGACACTCCTTATTTTGATATTTCGTCCACCCAAATCCGTGCTGCTCTGGTACAAAAAAAGGACGTAACCAATTGGTTACATCCTTCTGTTTATAACTATATTGTTGAGAATGACCTGTATTCAATCCCCCTTTAGGGCTTAGGGGCCTACAAATACGGATTACTTTTTTTTTCTTCGCCAATAGTTGTTGAGGCACCATGCCCACTATATACCACAGTGGAGTCGGGTAGAGGCAGTACTTTTTCGTTAAGTGACTTAATCAATGTGGCATGATCTCCGTTTGGTAAATCAGTACGACCAATAGAACCCTGAAACAATACATCACCTGCAAACAAAATACTATCTTTTTCAGAATAAAACATCATACTGCCCGGCGAATGCCCCGGAGCATGAATAGCCACTAATGACGAATTACCAAATTCAATCATCTCATTATCAACAATATGTTTTCCAAGTTCTTGCGCTTCTCCTACTGAAAGGCGGTAAAATAAAGCCATATTCTGAAAACCCTTAATCATAAACTCATCTTCTTCACCTGCTTCAGGTTTAATTTTATAAGTATCATAGATGAATTTATTCCCGAAATGATGATCGAGATGTAAATGTGTATTGATTACCCGAACCAGTGTCAATTCATTTTGATCGATGTATTGTTTCAGAATTTGTTGTTCCTGAACAGTATAGCAACCGGCATCGATCAAAACTGCTTCCTTTGTTACATCCGAAACTACATAGGTGTTTACCTGAAAAGGACTGAATGTGAATGTTTTAATTGTCATATATTTAATGTTATTTGTTCGCTTCGCTCACGTTATTATTCGCTTCGCTCATGATATTTGTTCGCCTCACTCACGTTATTAAATAATATCATTTCTGAAAGAAATAATAACGTCCGAAGGATAAATATCAGCGAAGCTACTAAAGCACAGAGTGCAATTACCACTTAAAGGGGCACATATACCTTAAAGGGGCACATATACCGCTTTTTTAGTATTAAAGAATTCTTCCTTAAAGAAAGTATTAACGTCAAAAAGCTCTGCAATGTTCTTGTATGGTTGCATTTCGTGTTGCAATTCACCACCTTTCAGACAAATAAGTCCATTAGGAAGTGCATTCCGTTGTTCTTTACTGATATTCTTTTTTACTAATTGTACTAAATCACCCAGAGGCATAACGGCTCGACTAACCACAAAGTCGAATTTGCCCTTTTCATCCTGTACTCTGAGATGTTTTAATGTAATGTTTTTTAAGCCAATAGCCATTGCTACTTCAGTTCCAACTTTAATCTTTTTGCCGATGGAATCAATCAAAACAAAGCTAGTTTCCGGAAACAAAATAGCCAGTGGAATTCCCGGAAATCCACCTCCTGTTCCCACATCCAACACCCTTGAACCGGCTTGAAAATGAATTATTTCAGCAATTGCCAGCGAGTGGAGTATGTGATGTTCATATAGATTTTCAATATCCTTACGTGAAATCACGTTGATTTTTGAATTCCAGTCCACGTACAAGTCATACAAAGCTTCAAACTGCACTTTCTGATTGTCTGAAAGCTTGGGGAAGTATTTTAGTATCTGTTTCATTGTGCTAATTTGCACGCAAATTTACAAGAAAAATCTCCACTTTGAAACTAAATTTCATTTTTTCCTGTAAAAATTACTAAGTCATTGAACAACAATACATATTATACATTAATTGAATGGTTTCATGGTTATTTGCATTAATAATATTACCTTTGCGCTCTGTTTTTAGTGGTTGAAGTCATATCGACAACCTTCAAAAACTAATCAACTAATTAATTAAATAACAAATATGAGAGCTTATGTTTTTCCCGGTCAGGGAGCACAATTCGTAGGAATGGGTAAGGACCTTTACGATCAATCGCCGCTTGCAAAAGAGTATTTTGAGAAAGCAAACGAAATTCTGGGATATCGTATCACCGATTTAATGTTCGAAGGTACTCCAGAAGATTTGAAACAAACCAAAGTTACACAACCTGCTGTATTTCTGCATTCTGTAATTTCAGCACTGGTGCTGGGTGATGACTTTAAACCAGAAATGACTGCCGGACACTCATTAGGCGAATTTTCTGCATTGGTAGCTGCGGGTGCTTTGTCATTCGAGGATGGACTGAAACTGGTTTATGCACGTGCAATGGCTATGCAGAAAGCCTGCGAAAAAGAACCCTCCACTATGGCTGCTGTGCTTGGATTAAGTGATGAAGCTGTGGAAGAAGCTTGTGCTGAAATAACTGATGCCATTGTTGTTCCTGCTAACTATAATTGTCCCGGACAGTTGGTTATTTCAGGTTCAATTGAAGGTATCGACAGAGCCTGTGAACTGTTGAAAGAAAAAGGAGCAAAGCGTGCACTTAAATTACCTGTGGGTGGTGCTTTCCACTCACCATTGATGCAACCTGCAAGCGAAGAGTTACAGGCAGCTATAAATGCCACAACGTTCTCAATACCTGTTTGTCCTGTATATCAGAACGTTAATGCAAAACCGCAAACTGATCCAACTCAAATCAAACTAAACCTGATTGCACAACTTACTGCTCCGGTTCGCTGGACTCAAACTGTGAAAAATATGGTTGCTGATGGTGCTGTAGAGTTTTTTGAATTAGGTCCGGGTGATGTGTTGAAAGGGCTTGTAAAGAAAATCGCTCCTGAAGCGATTACAGCTTAATAAAGTATTCCATACCTCTAAATGGGATCACAAAAAGATGCAAGAAATCTATTCCTTGCATCTTTTTGTATTAGGTGTTTAGGATAAGACTTTTTTTTGTACTTTTGTTCATCAAATTGAAACAGATATTCTCATGTTTAGAACACACACTTGCGGCGAATTATGCCTTTTAAATTCCGGTCTTAAAATCACCCTGTCAGGTTGGGTGCAACGTTCACGTAAAATGGGCGGTATGACCTTTATTGATCTTCGTGACCGTTATGGCATTACTCAACTGGTTTTTAATCAGGATATAAATACTGCATTATGGGAGCAAGCAAATAAATTGGGACGAGAATTTGTTATTCAGGTAAGTGGCTTAGTGGCTGAACGTAGTAATAAAAATGCAAACATTTCGACTGGCGAGGTTGAAATTCTTGTTTCTGAACTTCAGGTACTCAATGAATCTAAAACTCCACCATTTACCATCGAAGAAAATACCGACGGCGGCGATGATATCCGTATGAAATACCGTTACCTGGACTTGCGCCGTACGAATGTACGTGAAAATCTGGAGTTACGTCACCGTATCACTTTCGAAACACGCCGTTATTTAGACCAAATGAACTTTTTGGAAGTGGAAACACCCATTCTGATTGGTTCTACGCCCGAAGGAGCGCGCGATTTCGTGGTACCTTCACGTATGAATCCGGGGGAATTCTATGCCTTGCCACAATCGCCACAGTTGTTCAAACAGTTATTGATGGTGTCGGGTTTCGACCGTTATTTCCAGATTGCAAAATGTTTCCGTGATGAGGACTTGCGCGCTGACCGTCAGCCTGAATTTACGCAGATTGACTGCGAAATGTCGTTTGTAGATCAGGAAGATGTGTTGAATTTGTTTGAAGGCATGATGAAACACCTTTTCAAATTTGTAAAAGATATAGACTTCGCTGAATCATTCCCACGTTTGACCTGGCATGAAGCCATGCGTCTGTACGGTTCCGATAAACCGGATATCCGTTTCGGAATGCAGTTTGTGGAGCTGAAAGAAGAAGTTTCAGGTCATGATTTCGTAGTTTTCGACAGCGTTCCCTATATTGCAGGTATCTGTGCCAGCGGTTGTGCCGGTTATACCCGTAAACAACTGGATGAATTGACCGACTTTGTAAAAAAACCTCAAATAGGAGCGAAGGGATTAGTATATATTCGCTGTGAAGCCGACGGTACATTCAAGTCATCGGTAGATAAATTCTACTCAAACGATGATTTGAAAGCCATTGCAGCAAAATTTAAAGTTCAACCAGGGGATCTCATTCTTATTCTGGCTGGCGCAAAGCTGAAGACTCAGAAAGCATTGTGCGAATTACGGTTGGAAATGGGAGCGAGATTAGGTCTGCGTGACAAAAATGTTTTCAAACCCTTGTGGGTAATTGATTTTCCACTTTTTGAATGGGACGAAGATACACAACGCTATTATGCTACACATCACCCGTTTACTTCACCAAACCTAGATGATATTCCCTTATTGGATACTAATCCAGGAGAGGTTCGTGCTACAGCTTACGACATGGTTATCAATGGAGTGGAGCTTGGAGGTGGTTCCATTCGAATTCATAACAGTGAACTTCAGAACCGCATGTTTGAATTACTCGGATTTACTCCTGAGAAAGCTCAGGCTCAATTTGGCTTCCTGATGAGTGCTTTCCAGTACGGAGCCCCACCTCATGGTGGTTTGGCATTTGGGTTGGATCGCCTGGTTTCTTTGTTTGCCGGACTGGATACCATTCGTGATTGTATGGCTTTTCCAAAAAACAATTCCGGACGCGATGTAATGATCGATGCTCCTTCGGTAATTGACCAGTCACAGCTGGATGAGCTGAATCTACTAATTGACCTAAAGCCTCAACCATCTAAAGGGCTATAAATTTTTTATGGAGAAAAGGGTTGGGCTTAATTAAATCAAATCATTAGGCTCAATTCCAGTACTTCTTGGGTTTTATTAGTCACTCTGAAGCGATTATCAAGCCGATGACCAATAATCCAAACAATTTTTTCACCTGAAACAAGTAACCAACATTGTTCCTTTTCCGGAATACTGAATTTGTGATCGATAAAGTAGTCGCTCACTTTCTTTTTCTGCGTCATACCAAAAGGATAAAAAACATCAGCTTCCCTCCAACGGCATATTTCAAGTGGAAATTCAATCAGTGAAGCATCAATATGCACACAATCTACCAATGTTGATAGTTTATAGTTTGTGTCGATCTTAAGATTCCGTATAATCAAATGAATAGGCGAAGTTATTTCAGAATCTGATTGCGAAATTAGGTAATCATTTTCATTTATTTTATCTTTCTCAGTGATTATCAGATATTTTCTATCTTTAACTAAACGATGAGATTGTGAGTAAAAAACCTTCCCAGATTCACTTTTCAGGGCTATTATAATCTGCTCAGTCTCTACAGAATTAAATCCATAAGGCGATAGAATTTCAAATAGTACTGTAGAAATATGGACTTGTTCGTTTAATTTTTCAATATTGAGTTTAATATTAATCCCTGAGTTATCAACAACATCATTTCTTATTTTATCGATTGCTTGTTCATAAATAGCTAAATTTCCTTCGAAATTAGCCATTGATTTATACAAATTTTCACGCACAGCCGGATTGATTTCCTCTAAAACGGGTAAAATTTCGTTCCGAAATTTATTTCTCACATAGTTATTTTCTTGATTTGTAGAATCTTCTACATGTTCAAGTCCATTTTCAATAAGATAGTTTTCTAATTCTTCCCGCTTACAACAGAGAAGTGGACGAACCACATTATTGTTTCGGGGAGGAATTCCTGTGATTCCACGAAGTCCTGTTCCCCTAACCAGATTCATTAACATAGTTTCAATACTATCATCGGCATGATGTGCAACTACTACTGCCTGTGCATCTAGCTTTTCAGTTAATTCATTAAACCAGGCGTACCGCAAATCACGCGCAGCCATTTCAATGGAAATTTTATGTGATTTGGAATACTTAGTTGTTTCAAAATCAATAGAATAGAATGGTATGGAATAGAAATTAGCTAAATTGCGAACGAACTGTTCATCTCGATTTGATTCTTCCATTCTCAGATGGAAATTACAATGTGCAGCTATACAGTCGTATCCAAGTGAAATCAGAACATGCAAAAGTACTACAGAGTCAGTTCCTCCACTTAGGCCAACAATAACAGGTCCCTTAGGCGTCAATAATTGAAGTTTTTCAATATAAGTTTGTACTTTTTGTTGCATATAAACTTGGTTTTGCCTTATCTTTGTGACTTGTAATTTAGTAGGGCAAAGATATTCATTTTCTTTTGAAACTTTTCAAAGATTAGTATATTGGTTGAGTTTAAAATAAATTTAAATTAATGAAAACCTTCTTAGAATTAGTACAATCACGTCAAAGCGACCGGGCATATTCAGATAAAGCGGTTGAGATAGAGAAAATAGAACGTATTCTGGAAGCTGCACGGCTTGCTCCTTCAGCTTGTAATGCACAACCCTGGAAGTTTATTGTAGTTACAAACCCAGAAAAACGTATGCAAATAGCTGATGCTACAGAAAATAAACTGTTGTCTATGAACCATTTCACGAAGCAGGCACCGATGCAACTTATTGTTTTAGAAGATAATGCTAACTTTACATCCAGTGTCGGTGGGTGGGCTACTAACAAGCATTATCCTCATATCGATTTAGGTATTGTGGCTGCCCATATTAGTCTTGCTGCAGCCGACGAGGGATTAGGTTCCTGTATTATTGGCTGGTGTGATGAGAAAAAAATTCAAAAAGCATTGAATATACCCAAAAACAAACGGGTTATGTTGGTTATTTTACTTGGATATTCTGCTCAAGCTCTCCGTGATAAGAAAAGAAAATCAATAGACGAGATAGTTTCGTATGAACAATATTAAGTACAACGAAACTATTCAATATCTTTACAATTGCCTGCCTGTTTTTCATCATGTTGGAGGTTTGGCCTATAAGCCTGGCTTAGATAATACAATTAAACTAATGAATGCCCTGGGCAATCCGCATACTCGATTTCGGAGCATTCATATTGCCGGGACAAATGGTAAAGGCTCTGTTTCTCACTTGCTTGCGGCAGTTTTGCAAAGTGCAGGATATAAAGTGGGATTATATACTTCACCACATTTGGTTGATTTTGGAGAAAGGATTCGAATAAATGGCGAAATGATTGAACAACAATATGTTGTAGATTTTGTTGAACAAAAAAAAATACTGTTTGAAGAAATTCGACCCTCTTTTTTTGAAGTTAGTATGGCCATGGCATTTAATTACTTTGCCGATTATAAGATAGATATTGCTATAGTTGAAGTTGGATTAGGGGGGAGATTAGACAGTACTAATATTTTACTACCGGAATTATCAGTTATTACTAATATCAGTTATGATCATCTTGCATTTTTGGGAGATACATTAGAAAAGATAGCATTTGAGAAAGCCGGAATTATTAAAAAGAATACACCAGTTGTGATTGGAGAAGCAATTACTGAAACAAAAAGCGTATTTGAAATGAAGGCAAAATTTGAAAATGCTCCAATTCAGTTTACTGAAGATCTTTTAAGTGTTGTCTTTAAAGAATATATGAATCAGAAAATGATTGTTGAAACTTTTGATAATAAACGATATACTGTTGGTTTATGCGGTTTATATCAGTTGAAAAATATAGCTACAACACTCACTGCTATTGAAAATTTAAAGTTGTTGGATTTCAAAATATTCGAAAACGATGTGCAACTTGGTCTTAAAAATGTATGCGAATTAACAGGATTGGAAGGGCGTTGGCAAAAATTACAGGAAAATCCAAGGGTTATTGCTGATACCGGACATAATGAATCGGGTATTCGATATGTAGTGGAACAACTCAGACTTCAAAAGTATAAAACACTTCGTATTGTTATTGGTATGGTTAATGATAAAGACATTTCGGCTGTACTGGCATTATTACCCATCGAAGCAATTTATTATTTTACACAAGCCTCTATTGAACGGGCATTATCACCTGATTTATTACGAAATCAAGCTGAAAGTGTTGGTTTATCCGGAAAGGCTTATTTATCAGTAGAACAGGCGATAAAATCGGCTATTACTGATGCAGAAACCGATGATTTGGTCTTTGTTGGAGGTAGTAATTTTATTGTTGGAGAAGCATTAATTTATTTTAGAAACTAAAGAAAAAATATATGACAATCAACATCACAAAATTGGAAATCAGGTATTTGGTCAACGGTATTCTGACCTTTACTTTTATCAATTATGCAGCAAATCTGTTTGGATTATGGATCTCTAAAATGCTGAATGAGGCTGTTTATGAGTATCCCGAAAATATTCTACATGAATTTATTTTGCCCATACTGGTTCAGTCGATTATGTTTGGAATTTGCTTTGCTGTGGCGTATTATTTTCTAAAAAAGAAGAATTTAGCTCAATACGCATTCGGAGCTTTTCAATTTGTTGTTTTTCATATTATTTTTCTAATTAACCTGAAAATAAGTCATGGATTACATTTTGTGTCTACTTTCGGTAATTTTGGAGTAAAATACCTGACCTATTGTGGTCAATACCTGGTAGATATACTATATTTATATTTCCCCTTAAACGGAAACTTTCAGGGAGGAGTATTTGTACCCGATAAGCTCGGAACGTTTTATATTCACTGGATTTTGCTTACTTTAATATATTATGTCGCCATTGGTTGGCTTGCAGTTATTTGTTCGAAACACTTTTTTGGCAAAACAACTCAACCAATAAAGGAGAAAATTTTGAAATAGCAGACTATTCTAAAAAAAAAGAACCGCAAAGTGTTGAATATCAATTCAAAAATTGCGGTTCTTTGTGTAAAATAAGTCGTTTCAATTTAAGCTGATTTCACTTTATAGCTGGTACTTGTTTTTCCTTTGACAATATTAGTAAGTTTCAATTTAAGTAACTGACGACGAATAGGAGTAACATTGTCGTTAAACAGATTTCCTTCCAAATGATCGTATTCGTGCTGAATCACACGAGCTTTGTAGCTTTCAAACTCCTCAACCTGTTCAACAAAATTTTCATCCTGGTATTTTATTTTGATTTTTAGCGCTCGGGAAACCGTTTCGTGAATACCCGGTATGCTCAGACAGCCTTCTTCACCCACCACTTCCTCTTCGCTGCGTTCCAGTATCTGAGGATTAATCATCACTGTTTTAAACTCTCCCAACTCAGGATCATCATCTTTAAACGGAGCTAAATCAATGACCAGTAAGCGTATGGCTTGTCCTATTTGAGGTGCTGCCAGTCCTACACCTTCGGCGTGGTACATAGTTTCAAACATATTGCTAATCAAGCTTTTTAAATGCGGATAATCTGCCTTAATCGGCTCTGCCACTTTGCGGAGTACCGCATTGCCATAGGTATAAATCGGTAATATCATTATAAAAATGCTAAATTGTAAATTGTTAATGATTTAAAAATTGGGTATTAATCATTTATCATTAACCATTAATCATTATTTAATTGTTTCTAAGTAGCTCTGTAATATAATGGTTGCCGAAATCTTATCGACCAATTCTTTATTTTGCCGGACTTTTTTCTTTAAACCGGCTTCAAGCATGGTTTTATGTGCTAAAACGGAGGTAAAACGCTCATCAACATAAATTAGTTCGATATTCGGAAACCGTCGTTGCAAACCCACTACAAAAGGTCGTATATATTGCATAGAATCTGAATCCTGTCCATTCATTTGTTTGGGTAAGCCAATAACAAATTTCTCAACAGGCTCTTTGGCAATATAAGCAGTCAGAAAATCCAGCACTTCATGAGATAAAACAGTATCAAGTCCATTGGCCGAAATCTGAAGCGGATCGGTAACTGCCAGTCCTACACGCTTTTGTCCGTAATCAATTGCCAGAATTCGTCCCATTGTTTTCATAAATTGAACGACAAAGGTACAAAAAACAGAACAGTTTTGAAAATATTGATAATTTTGATGGATTTAATACCTGAAATGTCAGTTTTAAAGTATAATATTGCAGAAAAATATTCAATATGAAAAGACTTATATTAATGGTACTGACTTTCGGGTTTCTTAACGCGATATATGCTGAAAGTACAGTCAAAAATTATGTTTATGTGAAACGCGATACCTGCGATTTGACAATGGATGTATATACACCTCTAAATATTCGACCAAATACTCCTTGTCTGCTCTTTGTTTTTGGAGGTGGATTTAAAATGGGTTCAAAAAATAACCAATATAATGTACCGTATTTAAAAGCTATGGCCGATAGCGGATACATTGTGGCTTCGATTGATTACCGCTTGGGAATGAAAGGAGTGAAAATGAAAGGAAGTAAAAAGCTTCAAACCCTTAGAAAAGCAATAAACATGGCAGTGGAGGATTTGTACAGCGCAACCGAATTTTTGCTGAAACATGCCACAGATCTAAATATGGAT
>JBAWXD010000129.1:0-10664 GCA_037144275.1 Paludibacter sp.
GGCGATATGGTAAAAACCCATTTTCCAATGGTCAACCAAGCTGCGGGTTCCTTCGGGTGTAATGGCCAAATGAAAATATTCGCGTTTATCAAATTCTTCCACCATTTGCTCCGTTACAGAATTTCGTTTGGATCGATCGACCGGAACACCACCCAAAGCACTGAAAAAATAATTAAACGGAAAGAAAAACCATGATTTTTTCATCAAAAATGAGGATTTTCGCCCTAATGACAAATACGATAATTCACCTATCGGAAAATCCCAGTTGCTGGTGTGTGGAGCTACACAGATGACACTTTTAGGAGGTTCAACAACGGTAGTAAAAGCTTTCCAACCGGTTATTTTAAGTATCCACTTGCATAATTTTTGCATTTGCTTTTGACTTTTTAGTTTTATTCTGTTCCAGTAAAACAATTCAGTCTGCTAACTGTTCAACGATTCAGAACTACAAAGTTACTGCTTTTTAATCAAGTTTGAGTTGTTGAAAACTATTTTAGTGCTGTTTGAATCAATTTACTAACTTTGCATTCAGAAAAAAATAAACAACTAAGCATTAAACTATTTATTTTTCTTGCTTATTTGCACATTGACCTATTGGCATATTATATATGGATTTTTCTTTTCTAAACGAACTCAATGAAAGTCAACGCAGGGCGGTAGAATTTACCGATGGAGCTTCGTTGGTTATTGCCGGTGCCGGTTCGGGTAAAACTCGTGTGCTGACATACAAAATAGCCTATCTGCTCAAAAAAGGCATGCAACCGTCATCCATTCTGGCACTGACCTTTACCAACAAAGCTGCCCGTGAGATGAAAGAACGTATCGCTCAAATGGTAGGTGAAAAAATAGCCCGTTACCTTTGGATGGGAACGTTTCACTCCGTTTTTTCGCGGATTTTACGTTCAGAAGCGGATCATATCGGATACACGAAAAACTTCACTATTTATGATTCAGCCGATTCTAAAAGTCTGCTGAAAAGTCTTGTCAAAGAACTGAAACTTGACGATAAAACCTATAAACACGGCTTGGTTCAATCACGCATTTCGTATGCTAAAAATAACCTGATTACCCCCGATGCATATCTGGCCAATACTGATTTGATAAAAGCGGATCATTCTTCACATGTTCCGTTAATAAAAGATATCTACAAGATTTATTGCAACCGATGTAAACAGGCCGACGCCATGGATTTTGATGATTTATTGTTGCAAACCAATGTACTTTTTCGCAATCATCCCGATATTCTCGAAAAATACCAACATTTGTTTGGGTATATTCTGGTCGATGAGTATCAGGATACCAACTTTGCACAATACCTGATTGTAAAAAAGCTGGCCGAACGCCATGAAAAAATTTGTGTTGTGGGCGACGATGCCCAAAGTATTTATTCGTTTCGTGGGGCCAATATCGATAATATTCTGACGTTTAAAAATGCGTACAAAAACTCGCAGACTTTTAAACTGGAGCAAAATTACCGTTCCACGCAAACTATTGTGAATGCCGCTAACAGCCTGATTGACAAAAATGCGCAACAAATCCGAAAAACAGTTTTTTCTGAAAAGGAAACAGGGAAACCGATTAAAGTATTGAGCGTTTTTACAGATTTCGAAGAAGGGTTTATTGTGGCAAATAATATTACCGATTTACACTTTTCGAGCAATTACCGCTATCAGGACATTGCTATTCTGTATCGCACCAACTCGCAATCACGCGTAATGGAAGAAGCTTTGCGGAAACAAGCTATTCCATACCGGATTTACGGTGGTTTGTCTTTTTATCAACGCAAAGAGATTAAAGATGTAATTGCTTATTGTCGCTTGGTTTGCAATCCAAACGATGAAGAAGCACTGAAACGCATTATCAATTATCCTGCACGAGGCATTGGTGATACTACCGTAAATAAACTGATTGAATGCGCGCAACTTCATGCTGTTAGTGCCTGGGAGATTTTGACCGATATGCTGAAATATAATCTGGCTGTAAATGCCGGAACAGCGAATAAACTGGCACAATTCCGCTCCATGATTGATGTTTTTGCCGAGCAGATTCAAACACAAAGTGCTTATGATTTGGCTAACAGCATTGTGAAAGTTTCAGGCGTGATTGCCGACACTTATACCGACCATTCGCCCGAGAGCATGAGTCGGCAGGAAAACGTACAGGAATTGCTCAAAGCCATTCATGAATTTTGCGAAACAAAACAAGCTGATGGCGAACCTACCGCACTTCTACCTGATTTTCTATCGGAAGTTTCGCTACTAACCGATCAGGACACAGACAAAGAATCCGACAAAGATAAAATTACCTTGATGACAGTTCACGCAGCTAAAGGGTTGGAATTCAAAGCTGTTTTTATTGTTGGTATGGAGGAAGAATTGTTCCCTTCACCGTTTTGCCAAAGCGAACGGGAGTTGGAGGAAGAACGCCGGTTATTTTACGTGGCTATTACCCGAGCTGAGGAACGTTTATTCATTAGTTTTGCCAAATCGCGTTTCAAAAATGGTAAAACCAATTTTTCGAATCCAAGCCGGTTTATAAAAGATATCGATGTTCAGTTTCTGGAAATGCCGGTGGAACAAAAACCCAAGCAAGGTCGTTTCAACGATTGGGACGACGATGTGGAAACCGAGCGAAACCGTTTCCAGAGTTCTTTTTCCAAACCTAGCTTCAACCAGCGTGTTGAACTTCCGGTCGCACCTAAACGTTTGGTGAAAGTGAGTTCTTCAAACGGAGACAAAACTCCGACACAAAACGGCTCTATTCCGGTTGGATCATTTGTAAAACATAGCATTTTTGGAATAGGTAAAGTTCTGGAAACCAGCCTTTCGAATGGTAATGAAAAAGCGGATATTGATTTTGGTGAAAAGGGAGTGAAATCCTTATTGTTGAAATTCGCCAAACTGGAAGTGCTGAAATAGTTTACAATTGAGAGTTTACAGTTTTTCATACTATCTGTTCATAAATTTTATCTCTTAAAAGATAAATTTGAAAAAATTAATTTTATCTTTGTAATTCTTTCCCTGGCTAAAAGCAGAAATTAAAACAACAAAATAAATCAAAATAAATCATGGCAAAAACAAGTGCTGAGGAAATTAAATTTCCTACTTCTGACAAACTGAAAGCATTGCAACTGGCAATGGACAAAATTGAAAAAGATCACGGAAAAGGTACCATCATGCGTATGGGCGACACGAAAGTGGAAGAAGTATCGTTTATCTCAACTGGCTCAATTGGTCTGAATGTGGCATTGGGCGTTGGCGGTTATCCACGCGGTCGTGTTATCGAAATCTACGGACCGGAATCGTCAGGTAAAACCACGCTGGCCATTCACGCTATTGCCGAAGCTCAAAAAGCCGGTGGTATAGCTGCTTTCATTGATGCGGAGCATGCTTTCGACCGTTTCTATGCTGAAAAACTAGGCGTAAATATCGAAGAATTATTGATTTCTCAACCTGATAACGGTGAACAAGCATTGGAAGTTGCTGATCAATTGATTCGTTCTTCGGCTGTCGATATTGTAGTGATTGACTCTGTAGCTGCTTTGACTCCAAAAGCTGAATTGGAAGGTGATATGGGTGATTCTAAAATGGGATTACAGGCTCGTTTGATGTCACAGGCTTTACGTAAATTAACTGCCAATATCAATAAAACCAATACAACCTGTATTTTCATCAACCAGTTACGCGAGAAAATTGGTGTTATGTTTGGTAATCCTGAAACAACAACCGGTGGTAATGCACTGAAGTTCTACGCTTCTGTACGCTTGGATATTCGTCGTATCGGTCAGTTGAAAGACGGTGAAGAAGCTGTTGGTAATCAAACGCGTGTGAAAGTGGTGAAAAATAAAGTGGCACCTCCTTTCCGCAAAGCTGAATTTGATATCATGTACGGTGAAGGTATCTCAAAAACAGGTGAAATTATCGACCTTGGAGTTGAATATGGTATTATTAAGAAAAGTGGTTCGTGGTACAGTTACGGTGAAACCAAACTGGCTCAGGGACGCGATGGTTCAAAAGCGCTTATCAAAGATAATCCTGAATTAGCTGCCGAACTGGAAGCTAAAATTGTGGAAGCAATTCAGAATAAATAGACAACTAGTTTATAAAGTTCATAAAGTAAAAAGTTCCAAAGTCAGTATCTGCTGGTTTTGGAACTTTTTTTTATGCTTTAGAAATTCTCATTTCGCAAGCCTTACAATCAAAAGTCAGTTTATATTCCTGATCGTTATTTCGGAGAAACAGAGGTTCTTTAAAAGTCGCTTTATAGCCTTCTTTCGGACACCAGCCCATTTCAAATTTGATGCAGTGTTTTGTAAACATAAGCGGCACGCCTTCTTCAGCTTTCAGCTCAAAACCGGGCATCACTTCTTCCACGCCATGTTCGTGGTAAAATTCTTCAGCCAGTTTGTTGGTTACATTGCCAAGGTATGAAAGCTGCTTCAGAGGAAAATCAGCCGATATTGGTTGACGTTTAGATTCCCGAACATACGAATTTGTCCTTTCTTCATCGAGTTTTTCAATAGCTTGTCTGCGCCACTCGCCTAATTGCGAAGCAGGAAAAAACCAGGGTGCATTAATTTCTATCCGAATATCAGTTGCTTCGTAAATGGTATTTCCAAGTTTGGAAAGTTGATTTTTAATATTATCGTTGACTACTTCCGGTTTTTGAGCAGGCTGTTTGTCGCAAGTCGCTTCCAATGTTGTTGAAATACCCTCTTCATCAGTCAGTTGAATTG
The DNA here is from genome assembly GCA_037144275.1 of Paludibacter sp. GTDB lineage: Bacteria > Bacteroidota > Bacteroidia > Bacteroidales > Paludibacteraceae > Paludibacter. The sequence goes on from JBAWXD010000129.1 coordinate 4,736, forward strand.
CAAAACCGTTCGGAGTTTCGCTAAAAATCATCTCCACTCCAACTTTTCGTTCAGCCGTTTTTCCTTTCAGTATTTTCTCAAAAGCCTGATCCTGATTGCGATACAACATCACTCCCACATCCATTCGTGGCATATCGGCAGGGAATATTTGCTTGCGTTCCACACGATTTACTCTGAAACCGGTTAAGTCACCGTGCTTATTGATGAAACAAAGTCCATCGCCATTATTCAATAAAGAACCATTATGAACTTCAAAAAAATTGCGGCCAATATACGTCACTTTGCCAATGGGTTCACCCAACGATTTTGGTGTTTCGGGTTGGATAATTCCAGCGTGACGTTCATGCAGAAAATAATCGGTAGAACTGCGGCGGAAGCTTTTTTCGGGATTTGGTTCAAAAAGGATTTTAGTTTTTCCGGCTGAAGCACGTTGATAACGACTGTCTTTTTCAATTACAGCATCCAGTTTCTGACGATAATAAGCCGTGATATTCTTCACATAATCAATATCTTTCAGTCGACCTTCAATCTTAAACGAAGTTACTCCGGTTTCCAGCATTTCTGCCAGCGAATCTGACTGATCCAAATCTTTCAACGAAAGGAGATGTTTGTTTTTTAGCAGTATATTATCATCCGCATCCACCAACTGATAAGGCAACCGACAATACTGCGCACATTGCCCACGGTTTGCACTTCGTCCACAATTCGCCTGACTCATGTAGCACTGACCGCTGTAACTCACGCACAAAGCACCATGAACAAATGCTTCCAGTTCAACATCGGTTTGGGATGAAATTTCCGAAATTTGTTTCAATGTAAGTTCACGTGCCAGAACCACCCGCGAAAAGCCAACATCTTGTAAAAACTTTACTTTTTCTACAGTTCGATTATCTGTTTGCGTGCTGGCATGAAGTGCAATTGGCGGCAAATTCAGCTTCAGAATGCCCATATCCTGAATAATCAAGGCATCGGCACCGGCGTTGTAAATTTCCCAAATGAGTTTCTCGGCATCCGGCAATTGGTCATCTGTAAGAATGGTATTCAGTGCCACCAGCACTTTTACCCGAAACTGATGGGCGTATTTCACCAACTCAGCAATATCTTCAATCGAATTTCCGGCAGCTGCTCGCGCCCCAAATTGTGCCGCACCAATATACACAGCATCAGCACCATGGTTGACTGCAGCAATGCCACATTCAAGATTTTTAGCGGGAGAGAGAAGTTCAATGTATTTCATAATATGCCAATGAGACAATATGACAATTTGCCAATTAATAGAACAAAAAACCTAAAATTAAACTATTGGCACATTGATCAATTAGCATATTGGCACATTTAATGTATTTTCGTCAAATCGTAAGGAGTTTCCTGATAGACAAAGTAGTTCAGCCAGTTAGTAAACATCAGGTTAGCATGACTGCGCCAGCGAACCAATGGATCATTATTCGGATCGTTGTTCAGATAATAATTTTGAGGCAAATTGATTGGTAAACCTTTCGCTAAATCACGTTTATATTCAGTATCAAGCGTATCAGGTGAATATTCTGAATGACCGGTAACAAAAACTTCACGTCCATTGCGTGCCATCACCATATAAACACCGGCTTCAGGCGATTCTGAGAGTAAAGTAAGTTCAGGTACAAGGCGAATATCTTCCGCACGAACTTCGGTATGGCGGCTGTGAGGCACAAAAAATACATCGTCAAAACCTCGGAAAATCGGATTATGCGGTTCGTACTTGTTATGCTCAAAAACACCAAACATTTTGGCATCGAGCGGATATTTCGGAATACCGTAATAATGGTGAAGTCCGGCTTGAGCTGCCCAACATATAAAAAGCGTAGACGTAACATGCGCTTTTGCCCAATCAAAAATTTTGGTGATTTCAGGCCAGTAGGTAACATCTTCAAATTCAAGAAGTTCTACCGGTGCTCCGGTAATAATCATGCCGTCGTAATTACTTTTACTAATCTCGTCAAAAGTCTTGTAAAACGTCATCAAGTGTTCAATAGGCGTATTCTTGGAAGTATGACTTTCCATGTGTAGAAAATCAATTTCAATCTGTAATGGTGAATTGGACAACAGGCGGATTAAATCGGTTTCAGTAGTGATTTTAATTGGCATTAAGTTCAAAATCACAATCTTAAGCGGGCGAATTTCCTGACTCGAAGCACGCTCCGAATCCATTACAAATATATTTTCTTCACGCAGCACATCAACTGCAGGTAAAGTTACAGGGATATTTAATGGCATTTTTTAGTTGATAGTTTACAGTTAATAGTTTATAGTTGATTGCTCATAGTCAGAAGTACCTCTTAAGAAATCAACATAACACACATTATCACATTAATTATAATACTTCCGGTATATGTTCCAATACGCTGTAGTTCCAATAAAATCAGACAAAAATTCATCTAATTTTTCCTGCAACTTTTTTGATTTTGGATTTAAAATCCAGGCTTGCTGTTGTTCAAAACCAATTGGTACGGATACATCCAAATCTGGATATTCTTTTTTCAATTTTAGTGCAAAAAGCTCATCACAAATCGTATTTTTTATTTTTCCTTCCGACACCAAACGTACTAATTGCTCAGTATTTAAGCCTTTCATTTCTTCAATATGAATAGTCCCTGCTATCTCGTCTGAAAGATGTAATAACCTCATTTTAAATGGTGAATTACCCGAAACATAAATTGTATCGTTATTCAGTTGATGATGTTTAGTAATCATTTTAGGCTGAAGCGAGTCAGGTTTCAGTAGTTGAACCAACACCAGTCGTGATGTTAGAATCGGAGTACTTAATATAACATCTTTTTTCCATTCAGTAGTTACAGGAACCATCATCGCAATCAAATCATAATCGCCTGTTTTCAATGCATCAATACCATTTTTTAAATCATTTTCTTCCGAAATTACCAATTCCACACCTAAACTATCAGCAAATGCTTTGACCAGCTCATATTGAAAACCAGACACATTTCCGTCTTTTTTCGAAAACCCGATACTACTTCCATCGGTAAGCACGGTTATACGACCTGATTTGAGAATGTCAGGCAAATCATGAACCTTCTTATTTAAACTGTAAATCAGGACAATACCGGCAAACAAAACCGCAACAGTCCCCAATCCGATTTCAATCTGAGTTTTCCTTCCGAGTCTTACAAACCAGTTAAAATCGAAAATTTGAATGATATAATCTTTAATTTTAATCATAAAAATTCCACGAAATACCAAGTTTTATGTTTGCCTGATCAATCGGATAATTAGGCATAGAAAAATAAGCACCTTTCATAAACATTTGATTAACATGATAATACTCTATAAAGAATCGGGTACGTTTTAAATGCATATTTAAGTAAGCATTCATCATCGGATAATTTCCTATTAACGTTGATGTTTGATTGTAGAACTGCCCGGTTGCCGGCATATAAGTTGGCGCATAATAAGCTGAGTGATAACGAACATTCATCCCTAACTGTACGCTCAACACCTTAAACCATAAATCATTATAATACAGATTGTGATAAAGAACCAAATTAGGTAATGGTAGAATCGTCTGTTGTGAACTCACCTGATACACCACATTATTTTCGAGTGCAAAGCGTCCAACATGAAAATCAAGTTTCAGATTGGCAGCCAGTACCTGAATGTTACCCGAGAATTGTGCAGGCAAGGCATTCGTATCAAAATAAACCATGTTTGTCAGGTTTTCAACCGAAACATTCAACGCAAATGACCGCGTCGGAATTGAAAAAGTTCCACCCACATGTGTCCGGTAAACGCTTGTAAAATCATTTTCCCAGCGAAAATGATTCGATTGATAATGCTCAAGGAAATACGAAGGTTTGTCGCTTCGTACAAAGCCATTGGCTACCAGCGAAATACTATCTTTCCAAAGTTTGAAATAGCCTCCAAGATTAGCTTCCAATCTAAAATCACCCGCTTTATATCCCAAAAAACTCAACTCTCCCAACACATTATACCGAATAATTTTGCCCCGTTGTTTCGATAAAATTCCACCTACTTTGGTAGTCGATGCAAACTTAGTGTTCACCAACGAATCTTTGTTAAATGTGTAATTTTGAAGTTCATTTTCAATAAAAGCAGTCAATCCGAAATTCATCCATTTATTAAACTCTTCGGCCATACTTACCGAAAAATTATTAGTCATTGTTTGAACTGCCGAAGTATCATTGGTTTGACTAAAAGGCAGATAGGTGTTTTTGTAAAAGCTTTTTTCTACCGATTTTTCTAAATACCGCTTTCTAAGATCATCAATTTTTAAGCTATGAGCAAAGCGCGTAACCGGCACATATTCCAGTCTGACAGAATCTGCACTTACTTTTATTTTCCGTTCAAAACCAATACTGTACTGTTGATTATAAAACAATTGAGTATGTTTAAAGTTGGCGTATCCGGTTATATTTACCGGAATATCTATCGGCAAAGTACCTGTAATTGGTGAGGTAATATCTGTACTTTTTACAATTCCACCGTTTTCGTAATTATTAAGGTCATTGGTAGCCACAAGTGCAGTTGCCGAATAATGTTTCCCCTGAAAACTCCCAAAAATGGAACCTGAAAACCGCTGAACTGCCTGATTCGTATATTCTCCCGGTGCATAAATATAATCGAGCGTGGTTCCAAAATTAAAATTCTTCTTTGGATTAGCTGTAAAAATGAACTTTACGTGATCTTCGTCCCGATGTAAAGTACCACCCGTGTTATAATCAAGGTTACTGTATGGTGTTTTGGTATTATAAAAAGTAGCATGATCCACATTCATCAGATACGGATAATACGCATTTGCAAAAATAAAATCCGTATTTGCAGGTCGATCAAAATAAAGTTTAGATTGAATAGGTGAACCCAGATTTCCATTATACGAATTAGAAATACTGAATCGGTCTATAGGGTTAGAAATCTGATAATTGAGAGGAATCGTGTCGACAGGAATTGAATCAGCATTTGCAAAACGGTCGGTGATACGCCATGTTTTCACAAACCGGTAATTAGACGGAACTTGCCCATTAACGATAGTAATCACTGCAAACAGAATGACAAAAATGAGATTTTTTTTCACCGAAAACACTTATTTATGAGCTTAATCCGACTTCAAAGCCTCATTATTAGACAGTTCTGAAGCGAGCGCAAAGATACAAAAATTTATTGTTGAACTTTAATTTCGTTACGTTATAAAAACAAAATGTATCTTTGGAGATGATTTTGTTTGCAATGACATTTTTCTCTACTTTTATTGAAAATTTTCTTCGAAAAGTTTGATTATGACAAATAAAAGCGTTAAACTTGCAGTTAAAATCAAAACGACACATTAAATCAGGAAAAATACCCAGCAAACATAATTTAATAAGTATTATAAGGTTAATTATACCGTATATTCTTTCATAATGATATTTTCTTAGTCAACAACAACATTAAAATTAGTCTGATATGATTATTGAAAAACTGATGCAATCGCTTGAAGCAAAGCATCCGGGCGAAACCGAGTATTTACAAGCAGTTCGTGAAGTATTGAGCACTATTGAAGAAGTTTATAATGACCATCCCGAATTTGAGAAGGCAAAAATAGCTGAGCGGCTCGTTGAACCGGACAGAATATTTACGTTTAAAGTGCCCTGGGTTGACGACCGCGGCGAAGTACAGGTAAATTTAGGTTACCGCATTCAGTTTAATAATGCCATCGGGCCTTACAAAGGTGGATTGCGTTTTCATGCTTCAGTGAATCTTTCTATTTTGAAGTTTCTGGGATTTGAGCAGATTTTCAAAAATGCATTGACTACACTACCCATGGGTGGTGCCAAAGGTGGATCAGACTTTAATCCACGTGGAAAATCGGACGCTGAAGTCATGCGCTTTTGTCAGGCATTTATGACAGAGCTTTGGCAACATATCGGTGCTGACACTGATG
>JBAWXD010000130.1:0-10652 GCA_037144275.1 Paludibacter sp.
GCATTGGGGGTATTGCAACCGGAAGGGCGACTTTATTAAGTGCATTAGAACAGCCTATTTTTGAAGCGAATATAAAAGTAAAGGGGTTCAATCTGAACCATAAAGTAATTGGTGACGCCAATGTATTTTCAACCTGGGACAAAAACACGAGTCAGTTACTGGCAAGTGGCTTTTTTATCGGGGATAAAAATGACACCATTGTCAAGGCGAAAGGATTTTATTCACCGGCAAGCGACACAATTGATATTCATTATGATGCCAGACGTTTCAGCATTGAATTTCTGACGCCCTATTTTGAATCGGTTGCTAAAGATTTTAAAGGATTTGCGAGTGGTAATATCAGGATGTACGGTCCGTTGAAACATGGAGTGAGCTTTGAGGGTGACGGTTTTGTGTCCGGAGGTAGGGCAACAGTCCGAACGTTAAGAACAACGTATTTCATTGATGATTCGGTTCATCTGACAAAAAAAACAATCGAATTCCGAAATATAAAAGCCTACGATCAGGAGCGAAATCCGGCAAATGTAAACGGAAAACTGACACATAACGGATTTTTTCAGCACATGAAATTTGATGTGAATATTTCGGGTCAAAATGTACTGGCACTCAATACCCAGGCCGAAGACAATGATTATTTCTTTGGAAAAGCCTATGCCAATGGAACTGTACATATATTTGGGGACGAAAAGGAAGCAAACATTAATGTCAATGCGGTTTCTCAACCCAATACCAAATGTTATATCCAAATGGGTGGTGCATCAAAAGCTTCCGACAACAGTTTTATCAATTTTGTAAACAAACGGATTTATTCAAAAAAGGATTCAGCCTTGCATAGTAAACCGACTACTGCTAACGATATGAATGTTAAGGTCAATCTCCAGATTGAAGTAAACCAGAATGCAGATATGGAATTAATTGTCGATCCTAAAGGCGGAGATGTGATTACAGGAAAAGGCAACGGGAATTTACGGGTTGAATTTGACACCTTCTCCGACATAAAGCTCTATGGTACATTTACATTGAATAATGGCTATTACCTGTTCACACTTCAAAATCTGATTCGGAAAGAGTTTAAAATCGATCAGGGAAGCACGCTCGTTTGGACTGGCAATCCACGCAGCGCATCGAGTAATATCCGAGCCTTGTTTCCACTCACAGCATCATTGAAAGATTTGGATGAAACGCTCTTAAATTCGACAACAAGAACCAGTGTGCCTGTAAATTGTGTGCTGAAACTGACTGATAATATAATGAAGCCAACTGTGAAATTCGATATTGATTTGCCACAAAGCGACGAAGGTGTAAAACAGCGTGTACGGAATATTATCAATACCGACGAGATGATGAACCGTCAGATTCTTTATTTGCTGGTTTTCAACAAGTTCTATATGCCTGATTATATGAAAGCATCTTCTACATCGAATTTTGGTTCAAGCGAAGCTATTTCAATTGCTACCTCTACGGTAAGTGCACAGGTTAATAACTGGATTTCTCAAATGTCAAAGTCCAATAATTTATCAGTTGGTATTGATTATAGAAATAATGATTTATTGAATTCCGATTTGCAAACACAGGTTATTTACCAGCCAAACAACCGACTGATAATCAATGGAAATTTTGGATATCGTTTTGATAATCTTTCAAATAATACCAATAAATTTATCAACGATGTTGATTTTCAATACTTATTGACTACATCAGGCAAATTGCGATTTAAAGCCTATAATCATACTATCGACCGTTATCAACTCAGTAAAGCTACCCAAACCGAAGGCGTCGGATTTATTTACAAAGAAGACTTTAACAGCGTGGGGGAATTATTTAGTTATTACTGGAATTTGTTGTTAGGAAAAAAAGAAAAAAAGGATGAAACAAAAACTCATAAAAAGGAATAAGGGATTAATAATCAGTTTTTTATTCGTTTGCGGATCTGTTGTTTCCCAGTCGATTGAAGAACTGTATGTAAAAATGCCGGATATTCTAAATCCAACACTCAGCAGTCAGAACCGACTCGAACTGCTCGAATATCATAAGGCACATCAAAGTGACAGTACCCTGAATAGATTTGGGAATCAAGTATATTTGATAGTAATGGACACGCTGAATGAGCATATAGTCGTGAAGAATACAGCGACTTCTACTTTCGATATGAAACTAAATTATTCGGCCGACTCTGTTCCGTATATTGGAATTATCCGAACAGTCTGTGCTCCTGTTTGTCATTCTACTGTTGAGTTCTACGATACGGCATGGAATGTTCTGGCACTTCAGTTCAGTATGCCAAAAGCCATCGAATGGCTTGATGGAAAGAGTACTAATCCTGATATAATTGATTCCGGTTGGTTGAAAAAGACACTGGACATCAGTTTTGTAAGCCTGAGCTTTGGCTGTGACAACAATATTATAACAGCTAAAAATAACAGTCTGGATTTTTTAAGTGCTGAAGATCGTAAAATAATAAGACCCATTATTTCTGATAAAATTTTCTCTTATAAATTGAAGAATCGAATGTGGGTTCAAGAACCATAAAAAAAGGCCCGGAACTCTTGTTCCTGGCCTTTTTTTAAACATTTTCAGTTCTTATTTCTTTTCGCCGCGTTTTGCATAACGGTTCATAAACTTATCAACACGTCCTGCAGTATCCACCAATTTAGATTTACCGGTATAGAAAGGATGTGATGAGCTTGAAATCTCCATTTTAACCACAGGGTAAGTTACACCATCGATATCGACAGTTTCTTTTGTGTTTACGGTAGAACGAGAAATAAAGGTGTCGCCGTTTGACATATCTTTAAATGCTACCGGACGATAATTTTCTGGATGAATTCCGCTTTTCATATCTGTATTTATTAATTTATTTTCTTCCTTTTGTTTGGGCTTGCAAAATTACTAATTTTCGTCAAATAATCAAACATTTTCTGAGAATTTTATTTTTTAATTCAATATCGAGTAACTGAAAGCACAGAAATACTTGCTAATACACTGAATATCATTATTATAAAAATATATTTGCTTGTGACAATTTGTACATTTCATCTACCTTTTTTGACCTAAAGCTCTTCCAATAAAGCTCCGAACTTAGAAAAGAAAGTTCAACTTAGCAGTTTATATGCTTAAAAAAACTATTCCCAGAAAAAAGAATGAGCTGATTTTTCGTGAATCAGCCCATTCTTTTTATAAACTATTGGCTCCTAACTAACAAATAAATAGACTGTTAATAGAACCCTAATTATTTGTTAGTTGATATTTTTGCTAAATCCATTCATTTCAGGCTCTAAAAGAGCCCCCTTGAGGGGGAACCAACGGTCATCGACCGAAGGGTGATAATTAGGAGGCTGCTATAAACTACTGACTATTCTGTCGGTTTCATAACCACTTCAATCACATTACCCTGCGAAACGATGGCTTTCAAAGCAGCCTGTACGCTTTCGGGAGTCATGGCCTCAACTGCAGCTTTGTAGTCGGAAACTAAGTTCAGCTTGTCCTGATAATAACGTTCCAATGCCGATGACCACCAGTTATTTTGTTCCACATCTTCCTTGTATTTTTTCAACATGTTTTCCTTCACTTTTTGAAAATCGTCGGCACGTGGACCTTTGGCAATGATTTCGTTGATTTCCGAATAAATGATCGAAATCAAACGGTCTTGTTTCAGGTTATCGCAGTCGAATTGCATCAATAAAGATGCTTCGTCTACCGGTGTATTGTTTATACTTCCACGCACTCCAACCCCATACGAACCGCCTTCTTTTTCGCGAATGCTTTCCAGATAACGGATGTTCAGAACACTTCCAACAGTAGCAACATTAACGCGATTAGCCATATTAAACGGCATAGCGGCTGTGTAATAAATAAAGTTCGATGCTTTTTTCACTTTCATGTCTTTGCTGAAGGAATTATTGACCTTACCTTTTGGTTTACGGATTCCGTTGTCAGTAAAGGTTTGTCCGCCTTTAGCCGATTTCAGTCCGCCCAGATAAGTGCAAATAGTAGCCTTAACTTTTTCATTGGTTGGGTCAATATTCCCTGTCAGAATAAAAGTAAAGTTAGCGGGAACTGCAAAACGGTCTTTGAAAACAGCTAATGCCCTGGCCTGATTAATTTTATCAACAGTTTCCAGATTCATTAGCACTGTACGTGGGCTATGATTGGTCATCATCACTCCTACTGTATCGGAAAATGCTTTGCGTGGATCTTTGGCCACGTTTGCCATGGAAGCTTTATATGAGTTTATTAATGCTGTAAATGCATTGTCGTCCTTGCGTGGAGCGGTAAAGTTCAGGAAAACGAGTTGCATCATGGTTTCAAAATCGGCAACAGAAGAATTTCCTGAGAAACCTTCATCATAACCATCAATTGAGGGTGTAACAGTTGCAATTTTTCCGGTAAGGACTTTTCCAAGTTCAATTTGGTTATAATCTCCAAGCCCATTATTGCTAACAAAGCCGGCAGCGACTGTTGCCGATGGAAGATCAGCCAGATTTTTTACTTTTGAAATTCCTCCATTGCTGAAAGCTGTGAGCAAAATTTCATCTTTCTTAAATGTTGTTGGTTTGAAAACGACTTTGACACCGTTGCTCAGGGTCCATTCGGATGTTCCCAGCACTTTATTTTCGGCAATTTTAGCCACAGTTCCGGGTTTTGGAGCTTGTTTAATAAGCGGTTTGTTCATCACTTCTTCCGCTTTAGCTTTTAATTCGGCTTTTTTGCTACTTTCAATAGCAGCCAGAATTTGATCTTTAGTCGGAATTTTCACCGCTTCCTTTTCGGGTGCCATAATGGAAACAATCAGATTGCTATCCGTAACATAGGATTTGGCCATTTGATTTATCATTTCAATTTTAAGCTGTGGTGCCATCATTTTCACGGTATTATATTCCCACTCAATACCCGGAATAGGTTCCTGAGTCAAGAAGTTTCGGACATATTCACGTACCAATGCGTTGTTTTTCTGATTATCCTTTTCGTTGAATGATTTTTCAAGGTTTTTCAGGTAATCGGTTTTAGCACGTTCCAGTTCGGAATTGGTAAAGCCAAAACGTTTAATTTTTTCGGCTTCGAGTAATAAAGCTGTCAGACCTTCCAATTCTTTTCCCTCTTTTGGTATAGCAATGAGTTGGAAAGCATCTTTCGATTTCACTAATTCGCCATATTCAGCTCCACCACCCACAAAAGGAGCATCCGCTTGCTGGGTAATTTCTTCAAAACGGTTGGAAATCATCGTTGAGATAAGTGAATTCACCGTTAAACTGGCATAACCCATCATTGATAATTTTACTTCTGTCGGTAATTTATCATGCTTATATTCCAACTCCACACGCGTCATGCGGGCTTCAGCATCTTTCACTATCGAAATAATGGGTGCAGCATTATTCAAAATCGAATACACCGGACGTTCACCTGCATTTTCTTTTCTGGAAATATCGGCAAAAGTAGATTTAATTTTTGCTTCTACTCTATCTACGTCCACGTCGCCTACAATCAAAATAGCCTGTAAATCGGGACGATACCATTTTTTATAAAAATCACGAATGGTTTGATGAGCAAAATTATTGATAATGGCTGTATCACCAATCACATCACGTTTAGCATATTGCGAACCCGGATATTTAAGTTTATTAGATTCTTTCCACATGCGGCGATCGGCACCTGCACCCTGACGCCATTCTTCGCGAATCACGCCACGTTCGTCATTAATCTCAACACCATCAAGCGTGATAAAACTCGACCAATCGTGTAAAACCAACAGCGCGCTGTCAACGATTCCGTCACGGGTAGTTGGCACATCCGAAAGATTATAAACCGTTTCGTCAAGCGAAGTATAGGCATTAATATTCGAGCCGAATTTCACTCCTATGGTTTCAAAATAGTTGATGATTCCTTTTCCCGGATAGTTTTTGGTTCCATTAAAAGCCATGTGTTCCAAAAAATGCGCCAATCCGTTTTGATTGTCGTTTTCAAGAATTGCTCCAACATTTTGAGCGATAAAAAACTCAGCCCGTTGTTTTGGTTCTTTATTGGCCCGGATATAATAAGTCAAGCCGTTTTCTAATTTTCCATAGCGAACTTTGGGATCAATCGGAAGTAAGGGCATTTGTTGTGCGCTTACACTGAAAGTCAATGCTAACAGTAAGCCGAATGAAATCCGTTTAATAAGATTTGTTTTCATACTTTTTAAAATTAATTAATGTTATGTTTGTTGATTTTTATTCATTTTTAAAGACACAAAGAAAAGAAATATTTCTGAATTAACGAAAAGAATTGAGTACTTTTACCCGAATAAATAATAAAAAAAATGGAATACTTGCTTTCCAACTTATAAGGACTTTATTTTCACGCAATTCTTACATCAAAATAAGTTAATTAAATAGGTATTACAACCAGAATGTTATGGCTGAAGCATTGATTATTTTACAAAGTACGGACAAGAAACTGAAGTATGAAAGTTTGCTACCCCAGTTGGAAGCCTTAGTACGGGGGGAAACCGATTTGATTGCTAATCTGGCAAATATAGCCGCAGCATTGAAAGAAACTTTCGGCTGGCTGTGGGTTGGTTTTTACCGGGTTCAAAACAACGAACTTGTCCTTGGTCCATTTCAGGGACCGATTGCCTGCACACGCATTGGATCCGGAAAAGGGGTTTGCGGTACTGCCTGGAAAGAAGCAAAAAATCTTCTCGTTCCCGATGTGGACAAATTCCCCGGACATATTACCTGCAGCAGCAGTTCGGTAGCCGAAATTGTAGTTTCTATCTTTAATTCCAACCATGAGGTTATTGGAGTGCTTGACGTTGACAGTGAAAGATATGACATATTAGACGATATTGATGTGGTTTATCTGGAAAAGATTAGCAGTTTGATAACTGAGAATCATTTCAATTTTTGAGTATAAGTCTTTAAAATACAGCGAAAAATAGTTAATGCTATATTTAAAACTTTACCGACCAGGTAAAGGATGGCATAATTGGAAACAACGACATTGATTTAAACACCGGAGTATAGGTTTTATCCGGATTTTCTACACCTTCAATAAAATAGATAAACGGATTGGCCTGATTATAAAGGTTGTATATTCCCAATGATATATTGGCATCCAAATGCTTTTTGCGGGTTTTGTAGTTGTGATTAAACGATACATCCAGTCTGTGAGTTGGTCTTGTCCGGTAATTATTTCGTTCGGTTTCCACTAACTGAAAATCTCTTCCATCATAGTCGTGAACCTGAAAAGGCAGATAATTGGCTGTAGGGTTTACAAAGATATAAGTAGGAACAGTGATGGGTTTACCAGAATTAAACTGCCAGGTAGCCGAGAAAGACCATGAATCGGAAAGTTTAAACTCAGATGTCAGCGAAAGTGAGTTCCGAATATCAGTTGGAGCAGCAAAGGGCAGTCCGCCATTCAATTCATCAAACTGACAAACGGCTTTCATCAGGGTATAATCAGCCGTGAGTTTCAACCCGTTGGTATTGTATTTTGCTGAGAAGTCTATTCCATACGCTTTGCCGTTTCCCTGAGTGAGGTATTTCCGCGTATCGCTCATTATATTAGTTTGGGTAGAATAAGCCAATGTATAAAAAGCATCATAGCCATCCTGAAATTCCACCATGTTTTCCATGGTTTTGTACCAGGCATCCACTTTCAATGATAACTTCGCATTTTTCAACGATAAGTCTTTTGCAGCACCCAGTGAAAAATTCCATGATGCTTCGGGTCGTAGCGTTGTACCCGACGGAAAGAACATCTGAAAAGGCAAACCCAAACCTGAATTGGCAACCCTATGAACTGGCTGAGTCATACGGTCGATGGAGGCACTAACGGAATAATCATTGGCAAAAATGCCGTGATACCCAATTCTGGGCTCAAGGTTGGTATAGGTTTTATCCTGATTTCCAATCATACTTCCACGCAATCCTAGGGTGAGAGTTTGTTGTTTGGCCAGTTTATATTCCCCTTCGGCAAAAACAACTCCTTCGTTTAAACGGATTTGTTCGGTTGCTTTTACACTGTTTAGGTTTGAATCATTTATATTAAATTGAATGGGCGTAAAACCAAATGTTTTGAACGAAATGCCGGCATTCATTTTCAATTTGTCGGACACCCTATAATTGAATTTTTCAACAAATCCCGCTGAATTTATTCCGGTGAGTAATTGTGCTATTTGTTTCATATTGCTGTTGAGTTCCAGCGTCGAATTACCAAAATCATATCCATACATATCTCCATAAACAAACACCTGATTTTCGGCTTTATCCGAAATGGTTTTATACCAGTTAAGCCCAAGATTTTGTTGGTGATTATCCATCCAAGCCTTATTCACAGTATTGTCCATAGTGCTTTTCACATCAATTCCATCTGTATTGCTCAGAAAAGTCAGTTTCAGTTTATCTTTTTCAGATAGTTTCCAAAGCAGATTGGCATTAATATCTCCGAAATGAACTCCAAACCGTGTTCCCACATTTTCGGGAAGAAGCGGTGAGATAATATCAACAATGCTGTAATTAGATAAACGTCCGGCAACAGAAAGTGCTAACTTGTCCTGCACAAGCGGTATATTCAAAGCTAGTTTGCTGGAAAGTAATCCAATTTCTGCTTCGCCCTTGAATTTCTTCAGGTTGGCATCTTCGGTTTGTACATTTACCACCGATGATATTTTACCTCCATACTCGGCAGGAAAATCGGATTTGTAGAGTTTGGCACTCTTAATAATGGTGGGATTATAGACAGAAACCAATCCGAAAAAATGTTCGGTTGAATACAACGGAACACCATCTAACAAATACAGATTTTGTCCGTGCAATCCACCCCGAACCTGCATATCGGCTGCTCCGTCGGTGCTCGACGTTACTCCGGCTGTAAGGCTGAAAGCTTTCAGAATATCACGTTCACCAATTAAAGCCGGTATGGTTTTAAGCTGACGACCTTCAATCTGTTCCAATGAGGCGTGTGATTCTGTAGCAGGGCGTGAACTGATAACTTCCACTTCGCCGAGATAAATAGAACCCGGGATAGTTTGCATTTCCACTACCAAAGTTGTATCGGACTGTAAACTGAGTTTTAGTTCTTTTTTGATAAACGGATAGGCATCCATCACAAAAGAATAATCGCCTTTTGGCATATTAAACAGAAAAGCACCATTTTTGTCGGCATCAATTACTCTGTTGAAAGGCATCACCGTGATGGGTACTTTCCGAATTCCTTTTTTAGTACGTGTATCTATAATTTTTCCATGCACTTTGAAGCGCGTTTCTGTTTCCTGAGCGGATAGATTGGCTAAATAAGTAAAACAAAACAGCAGAATAGCAAGTTTTTTTATAATAATGTTGTTTTTCATTAGAGTTTATATAAGTTGAAAAATAAGTATTCACAAAAAAAAATTAAACGCAAAGAACACAAAGTTAAAATACACCTATTATTGTATCATCAAAAACCGCAAAGAGAGCAAAGACAAAAACTTAAAAGTTTTTCTTAGCGACTTTATGACTTAGCGTTCTTTCTTGGCAAGCCAAGCCAAGCCAAGCAGCACAGCCGAGCGGCGTTAAACATAATTTTTTATCCAAATAAATGAACTTATATAACCATTATTATATGAATTCAATTCCCTGAAAGGGATTAATAAGTAGTTGTAATTTGTGTTTGAAAAAAAACAAAATAACTGTAATTCCCCGCAATTTATCCCGTTAACGGGAGGGGTTAGAGGTCGTTATAACTACACGTTTACTATCGCTTACAGAATTGCCAAAAAGCCCTACACCATTCACTATATTCGAGAATTTAGGAAGCACACCGCCAAAGGACTGAATCAATGCAAGCACAGGTGAGTTGTAACTGTAACCTTCCGTCAATGAATTTATTTCCTGTGCTTTCTGGTATTTATAGCACGTAGGATCGAAGGTAGTTAATTTTATTGTAACCGATGTAGTATCTCTCCCAGAAACGAAATTACTTGTTTGAAAGATACCTTCATTTTGCAGCATTGTTCCCCAGATCATTTCCGAAGAGGAGCTAAACTCGTAACCATAATCACGGTTAGCAGTAGCTGAGTACTTAATGACTAAACTATTGATATTTACGGTATCGAACTTCATATCGGGGAATGATCCAACTATATAACTAAGTTGTGTCTTGCCTGTAAATACACAATTTGCAGTGGTAATACGTGCCGGATCAGGAACAACAGTAGTTTGAGCGTGTATCGTTCGGTCGCTGAGCACTACTTTCAGAAAAAAGGTTTTACCAATTTCAATATTTAATTTTTTCTGAATATCTCCAAAAATGGTACTATCGGGCGATAAACGGGTAAGTTCTACCCAATTGCTATCCACCCCACACAGATAAACCTTTGCTTCGGGGTAAGGATTCTTAACCAGCGGATAATTCTCGTTCCATGTTCGGTATAAATACACCTGCACAGGTTCGGTGGGCGATAGAATAGAAAATACTACCGGAACTGGCGTGTTATTCCAGGGAGCAATTTCCAACACGGAATTGGCACAGGATGCCAACAAAGTAAGGAATGAAATATAAACTATGAGTTTTTTCATATGAGAGTTTATTTGAAGGTATATGCAGCTTTAATACTTATTCCGGGGAAAACGGTAAACCAGGGTTGAGAAATACCAAATTTATTATAAATGCTATATAGTTGTGATGAG
>JBAWXD010000131.1:0-10608 GCA_037144275.1 Paludibacter sp.
TGCAAAGCCCTGATTCATCAATTTTTCAGGTATTTCCTTTTTTCCGCCTTTTAAACTGCCACCGTGAATCCAAACCAGTGTGGCAAATGCTTTTTTATTGACCGGATAATAAAAATCCAACTGACAGTTTTTGATGGCATAATCGTCCAGTTTTTCAGTTTTGGCATCACGATACGGAATCGATTTCTCGATTCGGTATTCGTACTTCGTTGTATCTTTCGCTTGTTTTTTCTGAGCAGAAACAAACAAAGTACAAAACAGTAAAAGTAAATAGAAAGTGTTTTTTTTCATGAAGAAGTAGTTTGAAATAAAAATCACGCAAAGTCGCGAAGACGCTAAATTAGAGAATTTCTGCGACTTTGCGGCTTTGCGTGAAAGAATTACTTAGTAACCGGTATTCTGAGGGAAATTCACAGCTCCCATAATATCAATCTGAGCCTGTGGTATGGGCCATCTTACATGGAAAGGTTGAATATTATTTCTTAGAATTGTATCATTATTTAATACCAATGTACCTTTCTTTAAATATTCTCCGGCATATTTTTTTACCCGCTCATATAATAATCCATTCCGTTTCAGGAAGAACCAGCGATCACCTTCAAAAGCCAATTCGCGGGCATGTTCATCGATAATCATATTCATAGTAACTGAACCTACCGGAATAGCTACATTACCGGCACGCACCCAGGTTTTATTATAATAATAAGCCGCACTATCCGCCTTACCAATATGGGAATAGGCTTCTGCACCCATTAAATAGGTTTCAGCAACACGGTAAATAATAATATCCTTATACGATTCGGTTAAACTTGGAGTAGTTCTGGTATAGGAATCACAGAATTTTGTACACATCGGATGTACATTCAGGTACTGAGCCAAATTCGTTGCAACCAGAGTATCTCCCAGTTTCTTTCCAACCGGAAGTGTTGAAGCCAGGTTATAGGTCCATGTCAACTTATAAAGCGTTTTAAAACGGTTATCTTTAGTTTGATCATATAAACCAAGCAGATAATTGTTTGGAAAAACCCGTCCCCATGGATATGCACCGGATGCATAATCAATTTGCATTCCTCTTTCGGCATTGTATTTTGGGGCAAATATAAGTGGCATACGATGACCGGATAAAGCTCCTGTGGTAGGATTAACAAATTCACCACCCAAACCGGCACTCCATTGCGATACTAAAATAGTTTCCGTATTATTTAAGTCACCTGTTGTGGTTATAATTCCACCACCAAAGGCATCAGCGGGATTAGCCAGTAAACTGTATTTTCCACTCTTGTCAATAGCATTTACCTGATTGGCAACTTCTTGCCAGTTCTGTTGCCATGCAGCTACTTTTGCTTTGATATGACGGGCTGCACCCTGTGTAAAACGTCCGGGTTGAGTAGTTGACCAAGATAAATGACTAATCGCATAATCCAAATCAGTATTGATTAATTTGAATATTGAATCCGGAACAGCCGGAGCATACTTAATTGTGTCATTTATATTCTGAGGAGTTGTAACCCGGGTAGTCAGATAAATTCTATCGAACTTACGAATTAACCAGAAATAAGCATGTGCTCTGAATATTTTAGCTTCTGCTAATGCCTGTATAGCTACCGGACTCGTCATATCTACTTTTGCTGCAGCTGCTATCACTAAATTGGCATATGAAATTTGCGCATATTTTTGTTTCCAGAACGATGCCACATTACCGGTAGTAGGTAATATTGTGTAATGAGTAATATCTGATGCAGTACGCATATAGGTAATATCATCGCCTGCAATTAAATCAGTCCAAACAGTAGTTTCCGCATCTACGTTGGTACGAAACATTTCTCTGTCCTTTTCATACATAGCCAATACGGCACTTGCCATTCCGGCAGGGGTAGATGATATATAATCTGTTGTAATCTTTGTATACGGAGTTTCATTCAACAAATCGCTGCAGGCGTTAATTCCAAAAAGCATGCTAGCAATTGACAGTAATAAAATTAATTTTTTCATATTTCTTGTGTTTTACTTGTTTTTCAAATTTGATTAAAATGACACATTTAAACCCACGGTAAATGTTTGTGGTTCAGGATAGGCTCCTGCACTTGCTTCAGGACTATACGAAAGGAATTTCGTAATGGTCAATAAATTAGTTGCTGAACCGTAAATACGCAAATTAGTCATTTTCAAACTATGCAGTATTGATTTGGGGAAAGTATAACCCAATGATATATTTCTCAACCGGATATAGGATGCATCCTGATATCCCATGGACGCAAAGTACTGAATAGTGGCATCACGAGGTCTCGGAGCTGTGGTTGATTGATTTTCCAGGGTCCAGTAATCCACTTTAATACCATTTAAAACTCCGGCCAGTGAACCGCCTGAATTATAATCATACAAATAGAGATTTCTCTTTAAAGCACCCTGAACCGTGTAAATATCAAAGGAGAAATCAATGCCTTTCCATTTCAAGGTTGAAGATAAACCTCCCGTCCATTTGGGCTCCTGATCCATGATAGTATAATCTTTGGCATTAATCGTGTCATTTCCATCCACATCTTTTACAAGTATATCGCCCGGATGTGGTTTGATGGTATAATAAACATTTTTCAATGCTGCTGTATCACTGAATTGCATGATTTTACTGTACTGATAATCATAATACGAGTTTATATTATGACCAATAAACCATTTGTTATTTAAATCATTACCACTGGCATCTGTAGCACCGTTCAATTTGACAATTTGATTATGATTAGCCGCGAAATTTACGCTTAATGTCCAGGTAAAATCCTTTGTCTTTACAGGAACAAAATTCAAGCTAAGTTCTAAACCCTCATTCAATACATTACCCATATTTACTAATTGAGTAGAATAACCTGAAGTCTGGTTCAGCGTTTTAAGGTTTAACAAATCGGAAGTAAGCGCATGATAATATTCAATGGTACCACCTACACGGTCATTCAGAAAACTGAAATCAACACCGGTATTCAAAGTCGTTGTAGTTTCCCATTTTAAATCGGGATTTGGTAATTGGGATCCCGGAAGATAACCAATCAGAGGAGTTAATGCCCCGAATTGATAATAAACCGGAGTGGCAAGTCCCTGAGTTTGATAAGGAGTAATTTTTTGATTTCCAACGGCTCCATAACTGGCGCGAATTTTCAGGTTTGATAACCATTCTTTATCTTTCAGAAAATCTTCTTCCGACATTCTCCAGCCAGCTGATGCTGCAGGGAAATAGCCCCATTTGTTATTTAATCCAAATACCGAAGAACCATCCATACGGGCTGATAATGACAACAAATACTTATCTTTCAGATTATAGCGAATACGACCCATGTATGAAAGTAAATTAGTTGGATTTATGGTTCTGATTATCGGATAATTAGCATTGGATGCTGAACCTATAAAATTATAGCCCAATGCATCCGTTGCAAAACCGGATCCCTGTCCCTGGGTAAAAGTTATATTTTGAAGGTCAGTACTTTGAACTAGGGTAATATCAAATTTATTGTCTGCATTAATTTTTTTATCGTAAGTAAGAATATTTTCAAGTAGATAATCTGTATTGTTAGTAGTCCCAATGGTTGCAAGACCGTTCACCCCGATACCATTTTGATGTAATGACGTCAGATATACTCCTTCTTCTGCAGTTCGTGTATTTACACTGGCATTTAATTTATATTTAAGACCTTTGATAATTTCCCACTCTACAAAAGTATTGAGAAGAAGATTGGAAGTAACAATATGGTCAGTCTGATTGGCATTATTCCAAATGGGACAGTACTTGCTGTTTTCGAGTAAGCCATTGTTTGCATTCGCGTAAGCCGGACTCAACAAAGGAGATTCAGTAATAAAAGTATTGAAAGTTGCATCTTCCTGATCACGGCTTGAATAAGTGAAATTAGTATTTAAACCAAATGTGAGATTTTTGGTCAGATTATGCTGCACATTGAAGTGAAAAGTAGCACGTTGATAAGCCGCAGGAGCTATCATTCCTTTTTGATCAAAATATCCTAACGAGGCGGCTAATTTGGTATCTTTATTTCCGGAACGTACACTTAAATCGTATTTTTGTTGTAAAGCCGGTTTTATTCCCAATGCTTCCCAATCGGTATAATTTTTATTTTGAACATTAGTCCATAAAGCACCAAATAAATTCGCATCACCCGGATAAACACCATTAGCATCAGGATTTCCACCGGAATAAGTAGTAGCATACGAACCATCCGTATTTATATTATACGTTCTGTTTGCTTCGCGTTTCAATTGAGTCCATTCCTGAGGAGTATAAAAATTAAAATTGCGTTTCATCTGCTGAGAAGCTAAATAAGTGGAGAAATCAACTGTCGTTTTGCTGTCATGTCCTTTTTTGGTGGTTACCAGGATAACACCGTTTGATGCACGAGCTCCGTAAATAGCTTCTGAGGATGCATCTTTCAACACTTCAACAGAAAGTATATCCTGCGAATTATAATCATCAATATTGGTTACAGGCACCCCATCAACAATAAATAATGGAGCATTACCCGAAGTATTACCATTAATTGGCAGGGTTTTATTTCCACGAATTACAATTTCCGAACCTCCACCCGGACGATCCGAGTTTTGAGTTACCACTAAACCGGCAGCTTGTCCGCGTAACATTTCGGCCACACTGGTTGTTGGAATTGAATTCATTTCATCAGCTTTCACCGATACCACTGAACCGGTTAAATCCGATTTCTTCTGTGTACCGTAACCTACTACAATGACTTCTTCCAGGTCTTTCGACTTTTCAGTCATTATTACTTTAAGTTCCTTTTGGTTTGCCACCGTGACAGACTGGTTAATGTAACCTACGTAACTAAACTGTAATACATTTGTGGCATTACTCAATTTGATACTGTATTTGCCATTCACATCAGAAATTGTGCCGACCGTAGTGCCTTTTACCAAAACACTTACACCAATCATGGATTCACCATTCTTGTCCACTATTATACCGCTTAGTTGTTTTTGTGAGAAAACAACAGTTAGATTGGCAAATAAGGCGACTAACAGAATGAGAAAATTTCGCTGACCTGAACTAAGAAGTTGAAGCGATTTAAAATTAGTTTGTACTTTCATAATTTTTTCATTGATTTGTATTAATTTTTAATGACGCAAATATAGGCTTAATTTAAATGAGGAATTGTAATTTTTGTACACATTTTAATCAAATTAATCCGAAAAACGGATATTTGTTTGGCTGAAGTGATTTAGGCATTTAATAGTTGTATTCCGAATGAAAACAAATAAGCAGAATGTATTTTGTAAATTCAACGAAGCGTACGTTTTTGATAGTATATCGTACAATCAAATCAATGTGTTTAAATTTGTTTTATTATCTTTGTCATTGTACTTAAGCAAAAAATCATTATGAGACAAACACGCATTATTCTTTTTGCCATTATATCGCTGTTTTATCTTTCTGCGCCTTCCGAAACCATCTTCTTTGATCATTTAGGAGGTGAAAACAGCTTGTCACAATTATCTGTAAACTCGATCTATCAGGATGAATTTGGAATTATCTGGATTGGTACCCGTTACGGACTGAATAAATACGACGGAAACAAAATTGAAGTGTTCAAACATGTAACACGCGACAAAAATTCACTTTTTGGCAATAACATTCAGACAGTGTGTGGTGATCACAAAGGGAATATATATC
Source organism: Paludibacter sp. (assembly GCA_037144275.1). GTDB lineage: Bacteria > Bacteroidota > Bacteroidia > Bacteroidales > Paludibacteraceae > Paludibacter. Next base: position 5,678 of record JBAWXD010000131.1, read on the forward strand.
TTCAATGTCGTGCAGGTCTGGTTGTTTATGATCTGGCACTCCGAAAAATGATAACCGTTTGCCAGAACGATATTGTTACAATTTCGTATGGGCTGAACAGCTTGTGGGTTTGCTCCAACAATACCGTTTACTACTATAACAAAGAGCAAAACAAACTGATTAAATATGCCAAAATAGATATTCCAGCTGTCAGAATAAGCTCTATTAAAGAAACCACAACCGGACAGCTATATATTGGAACACGTAACAATGGTTTGCTGAGTATGGATAAAAACCGCCGCTTGGTAAGCGGTATTCCCAATATTGACGTGGTAAGTTTGTTCGAGGACAGTAAGCAGAAAGTGTGGGTGGCCACGCGTCGAAACGGACTATATATCATCGAACGCAGTAATCAGATTTCCCAATTAGAAAATAAACCGGGGAATCCAAATTCACTGCCCTATAACTTTGTTCGTTCGGTATGCGAGGATGATTTTGGCAATTTCTGGATTGGAACATTCAATGGATTGTGCCGTTATAATGCTTCACTGAACCAGTTTTCCACTTTCAATCATTCCGAAAGTCGTCCCTATTCACTTGGCAGTTCTTCCATTTGGTGTATCATGAAGGATAAGCAGGGAACAATCTGGATTGGGTCCTATTTTGGTGGTATTGATTACTTTAACCCTGAATATTCATTTTATAAATTCTACGGTGTCGACAATGGAAATAACTATAGCCTGAGCAATCCGATTGCCGGAAAAATGATAGAAGACAATCAGAATAATTTGTGGATTGGCACAGAAGGGGGTGGACTAAACTGCCTGAACCGAAAAACAGGCGCAATCAGTATTTATAATAATCTACCCACCAATAAAGGAATTTCCGCCAATAATATTAAAGCATTGTGGCTTGATAAATCTACTAATAATCTTTGGATTGGGACGCACATTGAAGGGCTTTACCGCATGAATCTGAATACAAAACAAACCATTGTGTTCAGAAACGACCAAAACAACCCCACATCGCTCCGAAACGATTATATACGTGGTATCATTCCTTACAAAAACAAGCTGTATCTGGGAACACACAACTCGGTAGTTGTATTTGACATGGCTACCCAGAAAAGCAGTTTTCTGATAGATAATAAAAAATACGGTCTGGAAAACAAACAAATTTGGGATATCATGCTCGACCGGAGTGAAAAACTTTGGTTCTCCACTTCATCGGCTGTGTTTCGCTATGATTTTTCAAAAAATGAGTTGAAAAAATTCATTCACAACGAAGCCGATTCTCAAAGCATCAGCTCCACCTACCTGAATACCTTTTTTCAGGATAGTAAAGGCCGTATATGGCTTGGGTCAGCCGGTAGTGGAGTAGATCTGTATAATCCGAAAACAAATGGTTTTAAATCTTACAATTCAACCAATTCAACCATTATTGATGATTATGTGCTGGATATTAAAGAATCACAGTCGGGCTACCTTATAATTGCCACTAATAAAGGATTTTCGTATTTCGACGTAGAAAACAATAAGTTCTATAACTTTGTAAATCAGTCTGTTTTCCCGATTAATGCGATTAATGAAGGTGGATTATATGTAACCCGTGACGGCGAAATATTTATTGGCAGCACCAATGGTCTGTTCTCATTCCGCGAAAACATGCTGAATATTCAGCCTAAATCATTTAATATCGTAATCAGCGATTTATACATTAATAATGAACGGATTGAACCATCCGAAAACGGAATTTTGAAGAAAGCCATTCCATTTACCGACAAAATTAAGTTGAATCACAATCAAAATGCAATTTCTATTGAATTTACCTGCACCAATTACGTAAAAGGAATTCAACAGGATGTGGAATATATGCTCAGTGGTTTTGATAAATCGTGGATAAAAGCTTATAACCGTCGGTTGATCATCTATACAAATTTAAATCCGGGAACTTACACCCTGAAGATACGTGCATTGGGAAAAGCTGAAACAATTGCTGAAAAAGAACTCAAAATCGTTATCAAGTCCCCATTCTATGCCACCTGGTTTGCTTATTTGATTTATATTCTATTGATTTCAGTCATTGCATATATTATAGTGCACTTCTATACAAACAGTATTAAACTGAGAGTTTCGCTTAATTATGAAAAAAAGGAAAAAGAACAAATCGAAGGATTAAACCAATCCAAACTACGGTTCTTCACGAATATTTCGCATGAATTCCGCACACCGCTAACGCTCATTATCAGCCAAATAGAATCATTGTTACAATCCACATCACTGCAAAGTTCGTTGTACAGCCGCTTGTTGAGCATTCATAAAAATGCACACCGCATGGGGAAATTGATTAATGAATTGCTCGATTTCCGCAAACAGGAACAGGGCTTTTTGCAGATTAAGGTTTCGCATCAGGATATTATCAAGTTTCTGGACGAGATTGTGCTGACATTCAAGGAATATTCTGACCACCGGAATATCAACCTCAGTTTCAACCACGCTGAGCCAACCATCGATTTATGGTTCGATACGGCCCAAATGGAAAAAGTATTTTATAACCTGCTTTCCAATGCATTCAAATTTACACCTGATGGTGGCGAAATTGATGTATCTGTACGTGTTCAGAATAATTGGGTAAAAGTAATTGTATCTGATAGCGGCCCTGGCGTCAATGCAGGTGACCGGGAGAAAATCTTCGACCGCTTCTATCAGGCTGAGAACGGTTATAGTAACAATGCTGCCGGAACAGGTATTGGACTGGCATTGGCCAAAGGCATTGTGGAACTACATCATGGCAGTTTAAGTACGAATAACAGGAAGCAGGGTGGTAGCTCATTTGTAGTGGCTATGGTGATTGGTGACGAACAGTTTACCGATGAACAAAAAACAACGGTTAATCAGTTAAATATCAACAACAGTATGAGTTATCTTACACCTGACGACGAATTTTTACAAGATATTATTGTGTCGCAGCGGAAAGTATCGGAAAGTAAATACTCCATTCTACTGGTTGAAGATAGCCCGGACTTACTCGATTTGCTGGTTCAGATTTTCAGTCCGATTTATGAGGTTAATACTGCAGTGAATGGCAAAGAGGCGTTGGATAAAGCCAGGGCACAACAACCGGATATTATTGTCAGTGACGTGATGATGCCTGTTATGTCGGGAATTGAAATGTGTAGTAAAATCAAATCAAATCTCGAAACTTCGCACATTCCGGTGGTGCTCCTTACTGCCCGAACAGCAATAGAATATACCATTGAAGGTTTCCGAACAGGTGCTGATGACTACCTGACGAAACCTTTTGATACACGTCTGCTGATTGCCCGTTGCAATAACCTGATAAATACGAGGAAACATTTACAAGCTAAGTTCAGCAAAAACACTGATGCCGATGTGAATATAGTAGCTACCAATAGTCTCGACCAGAAATTTCTGAGCCGTGCGGTGGAAATTGTTGAAAAAACACTGGATGTTGCTGACTTTGACGTAAATGTGTTTGCATCGGAAATGATGATGGGACGTACTGCCTTTTTCCAGAAACTGAAAGGCATCACCGGACAAACACCTAACGAATTTATCACCAATATTCGACTGAAGAAAAGTCTGAAAGTGTTAGTAGAAGAACCCGAAATGAGCATTACGGATGTAGGTTATAAACTTGGATTCTCATCGCCAAGCTATTTTACTAAATGTTTCCGCGAAGTATTTGGAAAAACTCCTGCTAAATACAGAAAAGACAATTTAAAAGAAATATAGTAGCAAAATTGATTATTGTTCCCTGAGTAGCACAATGGATCAATTAGAATAAAAAACAGAGACCTGAGTTATCAGGTCTCTGCAAATAATCAATCACAAATTCAACAACAAAAACATACGAGTAACAACGAATTGTTTAGATTAAAAAAACACAGGATTACGACTAATCAATAATTCCGGTATACCCGAATAGCATTCAACAGGGTCTCTCCTATTCCTTTTTTAAAATCAATACTTATTCCCTGTCCATTAGTGGCATCTACTTCAAACTTCTTAATTACGGCCCTTTGTGCACCGAATTCTTTGCTAAGATTGAAACTTTTCAGGATATTCACTCCGTTTAATTCTACATCAAATTCACGTTTTACAAAATCGTCCTTCAGAGCATCATTCCCCAGATTATAGGCTAATGCAGCACTTTCTTTATCCGACTGAAGTTCGGCCCAATAAAAACAAATTGTATATTTTCCGTCAGGCACATCAAGTTTAAACCCGGTGAGTCCTATACGAGCAGTTTGATAAACCGGATCGTTGGTTGTACCCAGTATATCCAGATCGGATGCGGGTTGATTAGCATTCTTTGTTTTTTTACTATAGGCTTTTCCACCCACATACCCCCAACTACCAGCTGTGTATTCTTTTTCCGGAATCCAGATAACAGAAGCTGCTTTATCTTCGAAATAGCGTTGGGAGCCAAGCATCACATTCAGCTCGGTGAAAGGTTGGTTTTTTGTATCCATCAAATTATTCGGAACAGCTCTGAAATCAATTTTCAGTTCATCACGAACTACTCCGGTTTCAGTTTTTGCCGAAGCGTCCAGTCTGTTTTCTCCATTTGTAAACGGCACATTAAAACAAGTGATATTATCAATTACCGGCTGAGTGCCAAGTGATTTCCCATTCTGTATCAGTTCCACTGTTGGTTGATTGGAATAAACTTTGACCGGTTGCAGGCAAATCCCTTTTTCGTCAGCATTACCACCGCGTATTTTCCAGTTCATACCCCCAATTGACACAACCGGTTTTTTAAGCAACATAGCCTGATATTGTAAATAGGTATCTTTCTTTTCACGATCGAGACTTACAATACCTTTATTATTGACATGTGGCACAGCATTCGATCTTCCTTCGGAATAAAAGTCGTTCAGATTCCAGATATTGGCACCCGAAATCCACGGACGTTCCTGAATGGTTTTG
>JBAWXD010000132.1:0-10553 GCA_037144275.1 Paludibacter sp.
ATTGGGATAGTTGTTGGACCATTAATTTGTATTTTTTTTAGTTCTCTACCATAAAGATCCAATACACTGACAGTCGCATTGGCTGACATTTTATCATCAAGTTGAACGGTGATAAAACTATTTGCTGGATTGGGATAAAGATGGAATGAGTTTGCTTCCGGTCCGGATAAACCGGAACTGTGAGCTATTACTTTATAAATAGCTGCGTTACGGGCTGACAGACTACCGATATTCTGATTGGTTGCGCTGCCATCGGCCGCCACAATAATTTCCTGCTTAACTCCCGTAAGCAAATCTTTTAGTACGTAATTTCCTGAAGGCATAGTGCCGGGATAAAAACTAATCTGAACATTGTTGAGTTGTATGGCACTTAGGTTGGAAGCCACAAAAATAGTTTCATTGGCACACTGACGCATAAATACTAAGGCTGAAGCAGCATTACTCGTTAGAGTGAGGTAATTCCCCCTGCGCAAAGCAGGTTCTGATGTCCTCAACTGAATCATTTTATTGTAAGTAGTCCATAACGAAGTAGTATCAAGTTGCTGGGCGGCTATGTTTTTGCTTGCAAAGTCGGCCTGCGGTGCGCGCCAGGGGGTACCGATTGTAAAGCCTGCATTTGCTGAGCTGTTCCATTGTAATGGAGTTCGTATATTTTCATCGGGTTTAGGTCCGATGGTACCAATTTCTTCGCCATAATATATAAACGGAATGCCTGGAAAGCTCAACAGTAACTGAGCTGCCAGTTTGGCTTTAGATACATTATTACCAAGCGTTGTCATTACCCTTTCCTGATCGTGGTTGGTCAGAAATGTTCCAAACTGAAGATATGGAAAACTTGCCATCGAATTCTCAACGGCTGTCTGCAGAGCGGTGGCATTGCCATTGTTGGCAGCATTCACCAACGCTGCAGCCAGATTAAATTCAAAACAATAATCCAGCCCACTATTCTCGACGTATTTTTTTATAATATCAGTCGAGGTCCAGGCTTCGCCCACAGCAAAGGCATTTGGATTTACAGATTTATATGATGCCCTGAAATCTTTCCAGAACTGAAATGTAGCGGGTACATCTTCTGTTTGAGTGCTTGTTTCAAAAATATACTTCACCGCATCCAAACGGAAACCATCAGCATGCATATCTTGTAGCCAATAACGCGCTACATCAAATATTTCAGTTTTTACTGCAGCTTCGGCATAATTCAAATCAGGCATCCCACTTCCAAACACAGCATAGTAATAAGAACCGTTTTTTGAATTCCACGATCCACCGGGATTAGTTGCGCTCCATCTGTACCAATTGCGGTAAGAGGACGTTGTGCTGCTTGCAGATTGTACAAACCACGGATTCTGGTCGGAAGTGTGGTTCATCACCAAATCGATAATTACCTTAATACCCCGTTTGTGTGCTTCCTGGATAAAAGTCTGAAAATCAGCATTCGTTCCGTAATCAGATTCGACTGTGCGGTAATCTGTTACATCGTAACCATGATAGCTGGGCGACTGCATGATTGGCATCAACCAGAGAGCAGTAACGCCCAAATCGGTATGCGTGGTTGAATCTCCATCATTCAAATAATCAAGTTTAGCGGTAAGACCCTTTAAATCGCCTTTTCCATCCCCATTTTGATCATAAAAACTCCGAACGAATACTTCGTAAAATATTGCATCATTCCACCAATAGGTGCTTGCACTCGCCACATTGATATACTCAGCCTGAGTTAGTGACAAAGTATCGGCTTTGGAATTCTTTATTTTCAATGTAACCGGATATTTTCCTTCTGTTGAGTATGTTACAACCGGATTTTGCACTTGTGAAGTAGCCGGTGTGCCTCCCGGAAATGTCCAATTCCACGAAACAGGAGAACCAGTTGACTTATCTAAAAACTGAACGGTTTGTCCGGGAATAATTGCCCTGCCTGATGCCTGAAAACTTACGGTCAAGACATTAGAAGGAATGACATCGCTGTACCAGAAATTAAAAACTCCGTTCAGCACCACGGTATAGCTACGGTTGGAGCCACCACCCGGAAATTCTTCCAAACCTGTCCATAAACCGTTTATCCGGCATTTGAATTGGATATTATCACCCACATTGAGAGTAATCGAAGCAGTATAAATACTATCCTTATTGGCATCAGCCATCATAGTGGAACCCCAGCTATTGAAACTTCCTGCCATATCGACAAAATCTGTAGCAGGTTTAAAATTACCAAGCGAAATTTGTTGCTTCATATTTACATTGAACTGAACTGTTGTTGATTGGGAATAAACAATCGTTGAAGATACAATGATAAGCAATGCTATTAAGGAATAGCGTATGTGATTTAAGTATGTGTTCATTTGACAATAAGATTTGCAGTAAAAGTAGTTGTTTTTTTCAATCAAACAATTTTATATCAACTGTTTTTCAAAATATGAAAAGCCAAACCAGAACTAAGCCATCTAGCGTTGAATTTGCTGAACAAAGAGCAGTTTCTATTGTTTACTTGAGTAAACATTAAAAGTATGGTTGACAATTTTGCACATCGCGCTTCCACCTGGGACAATTCATCTAAAATAGATATGACTGACAAATTTTTGTTGGCTATGTTTGAGAAAATAACTCCTCAGAAAAACTGGAAAGCGTTGGAAATTGGAGCCGGAACAGGCTTGGTTGGATTTCAGGTTTTGCCAAGTATCGATTGTCTGGTTTTTGAAGATACTTCAGAGGCGATGCTCGAAGTATTAATGCAAAAACTTGAGGGTGACGAAAATGTTGAAATCGTACACGGCGAAATTTTTAATTATAAAAAACAGGATATCGATCTGATTTTTTCAAGTATGGCTTTTCATCATATTCCCGATATTGAAGCAGCAATAAGCCATTTGTACAGCATTACAAAACCCGGTGCTAGTGTTGTTATAGGTGATATTCGTACTGAAGATGGGTCGTTTCATCATTTTGAGCCTATTCCACATAAAGGATTCGACACAGATGAACTGTCTGTCAGGTTTAGTCGTGCAGGTTTTAAGGTTCTATCAGCCGACACCTATAATATTCTCCAACGTGAACGTATTCCCGGGCAAATCAGTGAATATGAACAGTTTTTGCTTATAGCTAAAAAAGAAAGTTGATTTAACAACTAACTGCATTTAGAAAGACATCAATTTCCATTAAATAATTGATAATTTGAAAATAATTTAGCTATATTTCAACTGAATTGTTTCAAAATAAAGCAAATTACCATTATTTTATAAGTTTATATCCAACAATACAAACCATTGCCATTATTAAATACAGAAGTCATGCAGAATAATTAATTTTGTATGACTTTTTCTATAAAAGCTAGCAATATGAAATTCACCAAAATGCACGGAACCGGCAACGACTATATTTATGTCAACGGTTTTGAAGAGAAAATAGAAAACCCGGAGGAATTTGCCATCCAATACAGCGACCGCCACAAAGGCATTGGATCTGATGGACTGGTAATGATTATGCCTTCCGAAACATCGGATTTCAGAATGCGTATGTTCAATACAGATGGTTCTGAATCTGAAATGTGTGGAAATGCTTCACGATGCATAGGAAAGTTTGTGTACGATAAAGGCCTGACTGATAAAACTTCCGTTACATTGGAAACACTGGCCGGAGTAAAAGTACTGCAACTTTTTATTGACAAAAATAATAAAGTAGAAACCGTAACGGTAGATATGGGTGAGCCTATTTTGCAACCCGAACGTATTCCAACCCTATTTGAAGGCGAAACAGTCATTAATAAAGCTGTCAAATTTGCTGAAGAGTTGAAATATGCAATCACCTGTGTTTCAATGGGAAATCCGCATGCGGTGATTTTCACGTCCGAAATTAACAAACTTGATTTAGCTAAAATAGGTCCGGTTATTGAAAATGCGGCTATTTTCCCACGTCGTACCAACACCGAGTTTATTGAAATTATTTCGAGTGACCGGATTAAAATGCGGGTCTGGGAACGTGGCTCTGGCGAAACTATGGCTTGTGGAACGGGTGCTTGCGCATCGGTTGTTGCAGCCGTTTTAAACGGGCTGACAGAACGAAAAGTAAAAGTAGAATTGATTGGGGGTGAATTAACCATTGAATGGAAAGAGTCTGATAATCGGGTATATCTGACCGGCAGCGCAACAACGGTGTTTGAAGGAGAAATTACCCCTAACCCAAAAGAAAACTAAATTAGTTTCGTCTATATTTTCGTTGAAATAAAATAAACAAATAAAACTAACTACTCTTTTCCCCCTTTAGGGGTTAGGGGTCATCTTTACAAATTATGGCACAAATTAATGATAATTTTATCAAGATTCCGGCAACCTATCTGTTTTCGGAAATTGCAAAACGGGTAGCTCAACACAAAGAAGAAAATCCGACTGCTCCGATTATCCGTATGGGAATTGGTGATGTAAGCCTGCCCCTACCCGATGCATCGGTCGATGCCATGATAAAAGCAGCGGATGAACAACGCAGTGCTGATAGCTTTCGCGGTTATGGACCGGAACAAGGCTATGCTTTTTTGCGCGATGCCATTGTGTTGAACGATTTTACAAGCAAAGGCATTAATATTGAAGCGGATGAGATTTTTGTGAGTGATGGTGCTAAAAGCGATACCGGAAACATCGGTGATATTTTTGATATCAACAATCGGGTGGCAATAACCGATCCGAGCTATCCGGTTTATGTCGACACCAATGCCATGGGCGGTCGTGCAGGAGAACCAAACGAATTCAACGAATGGAGTAAGCTGGTTTATTTAGCTTGTAATGCCGAAAACAATTTTGTACCGGCTCTGCCAACAGAAAAAGTTGATTTAGTATACCTTTGTTATCCCAATAACCCAACCGGAACAACACTGACCAAAGAGCAACTCACAGTTTGGGTGAAATATGCCAAAGAAAACAACAGCATCATTTTGTTTGACGCTGCTTACGAAGCATTTATCACCGAAGAAAATGTACCACACAGTATTTATGAAATAGAAGGAGCCAACGAGGTGGCTATTGAATTCCGTAGTTTTTCTAAAACTGCGGGCTTTACAGGAACACGTTGCGGATACACGGTTGTTCCGAAACAATTAATGGGCTACAGCTCAAGCGGCGAAAAAGTTTCGCTGAATAAACTCTGGAATCGCCGTCAATGCACCAAGTTCAATGGTACATCCTATATTGTTCAACGTGCAGCCGAAGCCACCTTCAGTCCCGAAGGCAAAAAGCAGGTAAAAGCCTTGATTGATTTCTATACCGAAAATGCAAGAATTATTCGCGAAGGTCTTTTGAAAGCAGGATATACAATATTTGGTGGTAAAAATGCTCCATACGTTTGGGCAAAAGCTCCTGTTGGAATGGGAAGCTGGGAGTATTTTGATTACCTGCTGAAAGAAAAACATATCGTAACTACCCCCGGAGCCGGTTTTGGAGCAAGTGGTGAAGGTTATGTGCGTTTCTCTGCATTCGGCAGCCGCGAAAACACGATTGAAGCCATGAAACGCTTAGAAAAATAAGATAGTAAGTTTGATATTTCTCTTTGTAAGAGAGTGTCCAATAAGTGTTTTTTTTTGAACGCAGATTTATCTACGCTGACCGTTGGTTCGCAAATGGCACCGCTCGGCTCTGCCGCTGCCGCTTCTCGGCATTTTCGATTGGTTTACCAGGAAATTTTCGCAAAAATATTCTTCTAAATAATAATAGATCAGCTATTTATAATTTTTGTTGATTTGCTTTTACTTGCGTAATTTGCATTCTTTTTCCTTTTTGGACACCCTCTTTTATTTTACATTAATCAGGAGATATTATCACTGTTATTATTTCAAATGTTGCTTTATCCCTTCCAACCCCAACACTATTCAATCAGCATATCTGTTTCAAAAAGCTTTTTAAACACTTCCAGTGAAGCTTCGTGAATATCTCCGCAGGTGTCAAGAATAAAGCTGTAGAATATTCGGGACTTGAAACGGTCGTTTATCTTTCCGGGATGGAAATACTGAAGTTCTCCGGCTTTCGAGGGCACCGGTTTTTCAGGATTCTCGAACAGCAAACCCGGATATCGGGGCACATCCCGTTCAACTCCTATCAGATACATATGTCCGCCACCCCTGTTTTTATACATTGTTTTGTCCACAATTTCAAAGGCTTTTATCTTTTCATATTTTGTCGAGAAATTGATTTCGCTAACTTTCGCTTTCTGTTTATCATATAGTTTGCTGATATAACTTTCGAGCGTTTCAGTTTCTGTTGGTAACCTGAAGAGTATAGCAATGGTATAACCAATATCCATTCCTTTTACCCCATTTAGTTTGGGCGGTAAAATAACAAATCCGCTACTTCGCTTCTCATATTTATACACATTTACATTCCAGGTGGAGTCTATGCGGAGCTTCATTCCCAGTGGACGGCTTATAAATTCAATTTTATCAGTGTGGCGTGCTGTCCATAGGTCTTTATTCTCGTATGTCGAAGCTATTTTCATAGTCACAAATCTCTCCAACAACGATTGCCCGATAGTTGTTTCCAGATATCCGGCACTGCCAAGCTGTTCGGTCACTTTATCCATAGCATAAATACAATGTGAAGGCATATTTGCCATACTGGCTGCTAAACCATATCCATTCCAGAATTCCACCGGTGCTTTAGCCTGAACCTTGCTTTCCGCAATACTAAGGTTTTGCATAGCCTTTAGCGGAACGTTTGCCATAGAATAATGATTCCCCAAAAACCAGTATCCACGATAGTCGCCCGGTGCCGATTCTATGGCCTTTTCATAATTTTCAACGGCAGCCTTAAAACTATCCTGATTATCCATGTTATACATGTAATGCGCTATGTCGCCCTGCAGCAAATAGGTTTCGGTAGTTTGGAGATTAAGAGCGTGAATGTTAGTTATCAATTTCGATAAACGATGAATCAATTCCTCTTTTGTCACCGGATATTCCCACTTAGGCGACCAGTGATTATAATAGGTCTGATGTTCTGTCAGATAGTTTAGTTCGCTTTGCAGTTTTTCGTCAGCACTTATTTTCTTTAGATCTATAAAGTTGATGTCAGCAGACAGTCGAACCGAAATTCCCAACAACAAAACAAAGACGAGTATTCTGTTCATATACTATTTTTTTAATTCTCTCATTTTAAAACAATGACACTAAAAACTGCCATCCAATAATTACATTTGAACTTAATTCTATTTCGTTTGGAGTAATGCGGGTTGCAATACTCGATTTAGTCATTGAAATTGAACCTGTCATATCCGAGTACATTTCATAGCTGTATTCATAGTTTGAATGTATGAAATTGTTTATTTTTACAGGATTGCCATATTGAACCTTCACAATATTACCCAGCTGTAGTCTCCCATTTCTGGCTATTTCGGAGGCTTTTAATCTTGCATCATTCATGGCCAGTTCTATTAATTTCTTCTTTGCATTTTCCATTTGATCCGACGACAATTCAAAATTAATGCTATAAGGTAATTTATAACTTCCGTTAATAGTGCTGTATAGTAAATCAATTAATTTATCGTCGTAATTTATCTTTACTACCATACTAAGTCTGGTTACATAGCCTGCAAACTTAGACCCGCTTGTTGATGGCTCATAAACTCTATCCTCCGAAACAGAATAATCGTTAGTTTTCAATAATTCGGGGTTGATACCAATTTTCCGAAAAGAATTTTTCAAACTGTCAATCACAGCCAACGCTTTATCAACTGACGATTTATAAATCAAATCTTTTCGTTCAACAGTCATTGAGAAGCTGAAAATTTCAGGCTTTATTTTCAATGAAGCTTTGCCTTCGGTAATAATTGTGCTTTCTAAGGGGGCTTCAGCCATTGTTGCCAAACAGATCAATAGGAGTGGTAATAAAAATAATCGTTTCATGTGGTTCAACATTTTAAATTAATACTATACTTTTTTATAATCAGACAATGTAATACTGAAAAGTGAATTGTTCTTATTCAAATCTTGTTTAATACCGGGTTTGATTTCATCTCAAATGCTGCTTTATCTCTTCCAACACCTGCCCCGGATAATTAAACACCTCCAGGTTCTCGAACCGGATAACACGTATTCCTACTGAGTTTAAAAATTCAGTGCGCTTAGCATCATATTCTTTTCCTTCGTCGGTGAAATGACCTGCACCATCAAGCTCTACGGCCAGTTTGTATTTCGGGCAGTAGAAATCCAGCACATAATGGCCCACGCTGAATTGCCGTCTGAACCGCTCACCAACCAGTTGCCTGTCCTTAATCATTACCCATAGTGCCACTTCAGCCACAGTCATGTGCTTGCGAAGCTTGCGCCGGAAAGGCAGCATGTCGGGGCGGTTGTTGAGTTGGTCAGGCATAGTATTTTTTTTAATATAAATGTAATTCAAACCCTTCCCCCTGCGGGTACTTCCCTTTAAAAAAGGGAAGATTTACTAGTTGCGATGTTTTGTACAACTAATTGAGAGTTTTACAAATTTGATATTTTCTAAATCTGCTAATAAAATGTCAAAATCTCCGCTCCTCATAAATGTCCACCTGGCAAGGGGGACGAGCGAAGCGGAGGGGTTACATTTTCTTATATTTTTATTTCTTATTTCTCCCCCTCTACTATCTTTATCTCCTCTTTAGTCAACCCATTCAGCTGATAAACCAACTGAGCGAGCATAAAAACAATGTACTGTGACCGCTCTGCCCTATTTTTAAAAAGCTATTAAAGCCACTGCATGACAACTTTTAAATTACCCGAACTTGCTGTGGCTTTTTATGCTTTTCGGGCGCTTAGTCTTTTGTTATCATCCTATTCTTATGTTGGCACACATTGCAAATGTGCGCCAGCATGCGGTTGTTGAGTTGGTCAGGCATGGTATTTTTTTTATCGTTGTCCTAAAATTCCAAGTTCAGTTGCAATGTCTTTTCTTTTGCTTAGTGTTGTCGGGTTCACACTCCAATTTTCTGCAACTTTCATTACAAGTTCTTCGTCAGGCAACACAATGTCTTTCCTTTCTAAATAACTCTCAGATTTAGCTTCTTTCGAAAATGTGTTCACAAGATTCATCGTTTTCTCAAATGTAGTCGGTTCACCTTTAATTATGATATTTTCTCCTGTTTCTCCTAGATATGAATATATTCGGGTTATATGTCCTTTAGTTGCTTTAATCCAGCAATGGTATTCAACCACGTGGTTTGTGCAAAAAAACTGAGCTTCACCAAATTCGTTACTTAAAGCGCATAATATTTTGTTTATTTCTTCAATTCCTTCTTTACTGTCAGCGTGAGGAAGTCCTGAGCCACAGGCTAAAGTCCAGTCGGCAATATGTGGTGTAATAAAGATTGCACCTTTATAGGCACTGTCAACTCCAACTTTCCAATTTGATTCCGAAATGTCTTTTATCTTTAATGCTTTTGTTAGTCCTTTTTTGTCGGTTGTTTTCACTGCAAACCACATACAATTATAACCAAAGTCGATTACAGAGTCAAGACTTGTTTTGTCAACTATCGCAGTCGAAATTGTAGACTTGTTGTCCTTTTTCTCAGTTGTTTTGTCGTATAAATGTGTCGTTGCTAATAATGCTGATAATATCAATCCTGTCGCAAGCAAAGTTATAATTCTAACGTTTTTCATCTCGTCTTTTTTCTTTTTTTTATGGCTGCACCTAACGCCCGAGGCTATGGGCATCCACCGTTTCACGGGGTGTTCCATTGGCGGTACCGATATTCGGCATGTTTCATTTGTGGGAGCATTCGCTGTCGTGAAACGACAAAGTGAATGCGGGAGCAAAACTGCCGGAATGCACGTCAGCCAGCCAATGCCAATAGGCGTGTGTTAGGGGTTTGTAGCTTCGTGTTTTCCTGTCGTGTTTCGTTTCAGTTGGTTTGATGCTCAAAGTCTGTTCGTTTCACTTTCCAGTCAGTCAGCGCAAAAGCTGTTAAGGCATGAAAAGGCTCGCCAGTCACAAAGTCAAGTCGTGTTTTATTCTCTTTCTCTTTGTTGTCTAACTTCTATGATCTTTTGTATAGTATTTAATCCTTGTCAAAGACAGTTATTGTCTCCTTGTCAAAAGTAGGAAACAAATTGCTAACAGTTAATACATTCGCTTTTTTATTCAGCAGTAATGAATGTTGAGATTCAATTCTATTTATAGATTTCTCATAAAACAGATACATTTTGTTGTTACTATCAAGTCTATAAAACAAAGTGTCTATAGCGTCTTTTTGAAAGAAATACATTGTGTCACTTTGAAACTTCAATTTATATTTAAATGAGTTATCTGTCTGTTCAGTCCAAGTGCCTTGAAGTTGTTGGCTGTTTATTGAATTGATTTCGTCTTTTTCGCACGATACTGATAAAAATATAACCAATAATAAATAGATTGCGATTCGTTTTTTCATATTCAACTTTATTTTATGTTTCGTCAATTTATAGAGAATTTGTTTTTTTCTGCTATAACCCCTAACGACCGAGGCTATGGGCATTTGGCGGTTTGCGGGAGCATTCGCTGTCGTGAAACGACAAGGTGAATGCGGGAGCAAAACTGCCGGAATGCACGTCAGCCAGCCAATGAACATAG
>JBAWXD010000133.1:0-10185 GCA_037144275.1 Paludibacter sp.
CAACACCCCGTGTTGAAACCGGAATTGTATTTACTCCTTCAAGCGTTTTAGTGCTGATTAAACGCTGACCTATTGAATTGTAGATTTCAACGCTGCGACCGGCAATTTCAGTCAAAACCACATTTCCATTCGAAGTATAAATAGTTGAAGCAGTTGTAGCTTGATTAATACTGGTAGTATTATCAATCGGAGTTACACTTGCCCAGGTTGTACCCACTCTTATCTCATCAATATCCGCTTTTGGTGTTCCTGAACTATTTCTTAAGCAAATTGATGCAAAAGTTGTCATAACACCTGTTCCTGAGCTGTTACTTACTGACCCTGTTGGTTCACTGCTACCTAAACTTGAAGGATTCACCCATAAAGAAGCTGTATTTGGAGTAACACCTTTATCGTATTTGACAACAACTAAGTAAGTTGATCCAAAATTCAAATCTGTTGCAAATTCTGTTTGAGTTACTGTTCCTGATGAATTATTCGTAATCATTAATCTGTAATTAGCCGCTGTATTAACGGACTTAATATATAATCTACCACCCAATGATGTATTTGTTACAGCACCAGTTGCTCCACCAAGACTCATAAAATAATCTCCAGTCGTATTTAATTGTGTCGCATCAGCTACATTTACTAAAACTGAAAAATATACAATATTTGCACCAGTACCAGTAATAGCTGTATTTACATCTCTTGGTACGTTAGTATTGTCGCCTGGAAGTCTAACTTTATTTCCAACTGACGAAGCTAAACCGGTATAAGTCAAGCTTCCCGATGTTACATCAATTGTTCCAACTTTTGAATTACTATGAGTGTACCAGTTGTTATTAGGTCCTTCCAAAGTAGCAGTGGTATTGCCACCCATATTGGTTCCTACAGTGTAATTAAAACCTTCGTATAGACTTTGTGCTGAAGCACTCCTACTCCCCACTATCAAAGCGATAGCTACGAGCATTGTTTTAAAATAAGTAATTTTTCTCATGTTGTTTGTTTTTAAAAATTAGTAATGGAATAGTTCTGTTGAATTTTTATGTAAAAGTAGTCTTTGTTGGTTTCAAAATGAGTGAAAGGCTATTACATTTCTATTAAAAAAATTCAGAAATGTTATTTTCACTGTCTTTTAGTCGCAAAGATAAAAGAATAGACAATAAAATACAAATAAATATACAATACGAATTCAAAAAGTTTTCAACAATTTACAGAAAATCCCACTGATTTAGTGTCCTGTTAAGGAATTTAATTGTTTTTTACGATAAAAAATATCTGTAGCAGCTAAATCAAAAAACAGCCTTACATAATCACAACCATTGACAAAATGCAATTCCCATACAGGGTAATGTTTTTCTAGCCGGTTCAACTTCCGGATATAAAGCAATAGGTCATTCGCTGACTTCATCATTCGACACCTAAACTCAACTTACTGACAAAGAAAGACACATGTAAAGAGGGCTGTCCGATTTGGACAGCCCTCATAAAATTTGGATTAGAAAATATACTTTACAATATCACTTTAGCAATACGGTTATCAACCTTTACAAGTACAACACCCCGTGTTGAAACCGGAATTGTATTTACTCCTTCAAGCGTTTTAGTGCTAATTAAACGTTGACCTACTGAATTGTATATTTCAATGTTTTTACCGGCTTCAGAACTAAATGAAACAGTTCCATTCGAAGTACTTACTTCCAGATTGTTATAAGCCTGATTTATTGAAGTACCGAAATCACACATGGCACTTAATACTCCGGCTGTATTATCCAAATGCCAGGTACCGATAGATGGATAGGTTACAGTTGCAGGAGTTCCGGTGATGGCACTCGGACCAGAAATAAGTGTAATTTTATCACCTGTTTTTGGCCAATAGCCCAAAATGATTCCGATATTAAGATTTAATGCACTAATATCAACTGATCCTGTAGGTGTGGTTACTTTACCACCGGTTGTAGCACTTAATAAGGTAGTATTGATAGTTCCGGTTAATGCAGTAACCGTTCCGCTGATTGCAAAAGTACCGGAGTTATTTAATGTACCGGGTAATGAAGCTTTATAGGTTAGTGTTGCACCGGCAGCATTATTAAATACCAATGTAGAACTTGTTGCTGCTATTGTCAGGTTTGAACCAAAAGTAAGAGCTGCTGAGCTGTTAGATATTGTTTGTGTGCCGGTTCCCGAAAATGTCAAAGTGTTTGCAGCAAGAGGAGTAATGTTTACTGTGGTTGCACCAGATCCAACTGTTAAGTTGCCTTTAACAGATAAAGCACCATTAAAATTAAACTGAAACAGGGTTAATGACGTTAGAGTTAAATTTTCACATGTAAAAGCAGAGCTACCAGTCATAGTTTGGCTAAAAGCTGATGAATTAATTTCAAAATTCGCATAGGTTCTTCCACTGAAACTTGGTGCAGCATTCTGTTGAATACTAAATGTACTTCCGGCATTAAAAGTTACTTTAGTTGCCGGAGAGGTTAATGCAATTGGGTTACTACCTGCTAACTGATTAAATTTAGCTCCACTATTAAATACAACGGCATTAGCAGTACCCACAGCAGTAAAAGCATTACCGGTACATAAAAGTCCTTGTGTAAAAGTTCCAGTAGAAGTAAATACTATTGCACCTGCATCGGCTGCATCTATTTTATGGGTGATTCCGGATAGGGTTAGATTTCCTGCAATACTTGCTGTTGCTGCGGTATTAACATATATCCCCGAAATAGTTGTTGGCGATAAAATTAAACTTGAACCACTTGCAATGCTTAATCCGGGGTTTCCACCAATATGTAATGTTGGAACAATATTAAATGCCATTGAAGCAATTGTACCAGTTTCTCCGGTAGTAAAATGAGTATCATCTGTAACAGTTAATACCTCTGATTGGTTTGCCGGAGTAGTTGTTCCCGTATAAATAAAATCACCTTTAACTAATTGTGTAGTAAATGCAGTACCTGTTCCGGTTACGGCAGTTGCTGCTCTTACTATAGTACCTGTTCCAACAGTTACAACGCTCGATGAAATTGTAACAGTAGCACCATTGATAACATTCAATTGACCAACGGTTTGTTTTATCAGACCTGTTACAGTTGGAGCAGCAAAAGTGCTACCATCAAAAATTAAAATATCATTATCAGCAGGAGTAGTACGTGCCGGAGTCCAGCTTGCAGCGTCGGTCCAGGCACCTGAAGCCACATTCCATGTATAAGTTCCTGTTGGTATAGCATTAACAGCCATTGCTAAAGTAAAAAACACGGTCAAAAGTAGAAAACTAAGTTTCATTCTCTTTTGACCAAAATTGGTTTCAACGTAATTTTTGTTCATGATTGTTTGGTTTTAAATTATTAATAATGTTGGTTTAAAAAATGCTGATGTTAGTTAGTAGTGGATTCAAAGTCAATAGACAAAAATGACAAAATCATTCAATTTACATTTCGAAGGAACAGAAAAACAGGAATAAAGTTTTAATAGTCAAATAATTGATAGCAAAGATAAAAGTTTACATCAAAAAAAACAAATAAATATACAAAACAAAATCAAAAAGTTATCAACAGTGACAGAAAATCTCTCTGTTATAGTGTCTGAGTATAACCACAAAATTAATTAACAGTAATTTCTTACTGAACCATTAACTTATTTACGATCGAATTACCCGAAGTGCTGTTAATTCTGACCAGATAAAGCCCTTTGGGAAAGGAACTAAGGTCAATATGGGTTTGGTTGGTTCGGAAGATCATCTGACCGTTTAAGTTTAGCATTTCCACTCCTGCCACATCGTTTCCAAGAATGGAGACGCTGCCGCTGGCCGGATTGGGAGATAAACGGTTTTCGGAAGTATTTTTCAGTTGCTGAATATCGGTTGCACTGCTATCATAATAGGTTAAAATTAATTTAGGCGTTTTCGTCGTATCGGCATAGCGTCGGGAAGCAATTTTAATGGCAGCTGTAGTATTGGTCAAATCCATCAGTTTAAAAGACAGCAACCCGTTTTTAGTTTTATCAGCAACCCAGTTGGTTACATCAAAGCTTTGTAAGCCGGTAGCAACAGCCGATTTAATATATCCCAGGCGATTGTATCCAGTCGACCAATCGGTACTTGCATTTCGCATTGCGCCGGTAAGGGTGAGTTCATTCCAGGAATTATCCGTTAATCCTGTCAGAAATATTGATCGTACCGATGCATCGGAAGCCGTACAGGTCAAGTCCAGTTCGGCATGTTTCAGGTATTTCAGGGAGTCTTTTAAGGCAGACAAATCAAATTTAAAAAATGCTTCGCGTCGATAGGATTCAAGGTTGTAGTTGCGTACCTCAAGTTCGGTGGCAGTACCATAATTCGTGGTGCTGGCAGTACCCGGAATAACATACACATCCTGACTGGCTGTGAAGGTTTTTACTTTAGTGTTGTAATTGGGTCTGCGGCTCTTTGCGTCATAAAAATCGCATAAATGGTATACCTGTTGATTTAATTCATTCATAAGAGCAGTCATATCGGCATATTCAGCTCCTGAACCGTTTACAATACCTTTATTAGAATCTGAATCATCCTGGAATTTAAAATATTGCCAACCGATATAGCATTTGTTTTTCAATAATTCGAGACAGGTATTTTGGTAAAAATCGCCACGGGATGCCTGATTATTGACATACCAACCGGCACCCGATTGAGTTGTAGAAAATATATTAACGTCCTTAATATAGAACTCCCCTACTATACAGGGTTTGTCGTTGGTCCATTGGGAATAAGCAATTTGTTCGTTGGGCGTAAATTTATCGTAGAAATTGACCGAGGTCACATCCATATATTTTTCAGAGGCATTCACCACGCCCTGAATGGCACGGGGACGGCCATTTAAGCGGCTGCCAATAATTAAATGGTTTGGATCATATTTGCGAATGGCAGCCGAAATAACACTGTAATAATGATTGGCTAGTTGAATTGCAAAATCCTGTTTCATTTGCTCGGTCACATTCGTTGAATAATTGCTGCAATCCGTCGCGGTCAACCCTCTTGAAGTAGCAAAAACCAGCGCAGAATCACGGCTCGGATCACCGGCAGGAAGGTCACGCACTAAAAGTTGTAATTGATCCTGATTGAAATTAATTTCGTTATCGGTAAAATATCCCAACAAATCCCGATCGTTTACAAAAGGCAATGCATTGGCTTTTGCCTGATCGTCGCAATAGGTTGTGAATTTCGGGTCAAATACCAACACGTAATTTACATTTCCATCCACCGTACTCGGAGTATTGGAATAATAGGTTTTTCGAACATTTTTATAGCCCAAAAAGAAATTTAAAGCACGGGTATATGAAAAAGTATTGTAGTTTTGAAGATTGTAGCCGGTTTTTGTCTGGCTTTCATTTCCGATGAAATTGCCAATCCCATTGAATCCGATATTTTTTATGCGGTCATAGTCGTTTTGAATGTTGCCTGAATTCATACTTGTTACGCCCATATTAATTCCTGCATATCCATTGGGGTCGATCATCCACCATCGTCCGTCTATTTTTTTTGTATAAAAAAATCCGGTAGAATCGGTTCTCAAATACTTACAGCTTCCATAGCGCGTAAAATCATCCGTTCCATCACTTAGCGGGGTATAACCGGATATCATACTCACTAACTTTGTATTATTGTATCCCCAACCGGCGGTATAGCTGCTTTTAACCTGGATTTGCACAAAATCAATCGCTCTTGTTTGAACAAGTAAAAGGAAAAAAACGAACAGGATGATAATTTTTCGCAGGTACTTCATGGTGGGAAATATTATAGAATAAGAAAGAAAATTCCGCCTGCCTGGTTTAAACCAAACAGGCGAAATAAATGATTAAGGGATTAACACTTTAGCAGAAGCATTTTTATTTCCATGCAAATTTAGAATATAAATTCCGGTACTCAATGAAGAAGCATCAATTTTCTCGTTTTGTGATTTCAATGAACCTGCAAGCATTTTCTGGCCCGACAGCGACACTATTTCATATCCGCTATAATTTGAGGTATAAACAGAAATCATTTTGTTATCAATTGTATAACGATAATCGTTTGCGGTTGTAGAACTTAAGCCTGTTTTAAGAGTCATCACATCCGCCCAGGTTAATCCAACACGAATGGCATCAATGCTATATAGTGGTGTAGTATTAGCAACACTTGGAGATTTTAAAATAACCTGCATTGCACCACCAAAAGGTTTTGTAGAACCCCAACGGTACAAATCTTTAGAACCTGTATCATTATTTGTAAGCGTTGGAGTTGATGGTTCACCTCCTGTAGTTGGCGGATTAATAAAAAGTGCCATCTGATCATCGTAAGGAACATCGGCAGCTGCAGAAGCCCCTAACTTACCCAACTTATATTTCATAACAAACAAGTGTGTTGTATTAGCTGCAATATTCGATTGATTGTAAACTCCTAATCCGGTACTGCTTTTTTTTATGCCAATGTTTACTTCCTGACCTGCAGGCATGGTTTGATTGTCAAAGGTTGCATAAATTAAAGCGCCCCAGTTTGTTTCACTAAATAATCCATTTTTAATTCCAAAAAAGAAATCTGTACCCAAAATAGGAGCTGTATTTCTGTTAAAATTAATTAAAAATGAAACGTAAAATGTTGAATCCTGATAAATGCTATGTTTCCACGATTTATAAACACTTGGAGTAACAAGTGTTGGATTTCCCAAATACGATAATGCATTACTTCCTTCGCCTGTATAATATCCACTGAATGTTAAACCGGGAGTTGAAATATTCCATGCATTATTTAATGCGTTGGAACTTGTTTGTGTTGACCAACCATTGGTAGCTTGTAAGTTTTGAGTACTAACTACGGGTTTCTTAATAAGTGAATCAACAGGATAATCAAAGTTTTCTTCCATGTAAAGTTGAGCCTTTAAAGACCCAATGCTTAGTACTGCACACAGTGCGATTAAAGTAAAAATTTTAGATTTCATAATGATTAATTTTAAAGGGTGAATAATTTGTTTTTAATGGGTAAATAATTAGTTTTTATCATAATAATCAACAAGCGAATATACATTTTCGTTCAATTGTTTCATAAATTTAATCATTGGCATATACCATTGATATTCAGTATTTAGCAATCCTTTATTGGAGTCCACATTCGATGGATCAGCTCCTTTTGCCGAAGGGTCATTATCCTGATACCGGAACCAGTGCCAACCTACACAATTTTTGGATTGTAGTAAGCCGAGGCAGAAATGCTGGTAGGCATAACCTCTGTCCTGTTGTGTATGAACTGTAAATCCGGCACCGGTCGTATTGGCCATGCCCGAATCCATTGCTTTGGTGTAAAACTCTGTAATCATAAAAGGTTTTCCTGTCCAGTTGTCCCATTCTTTCATCAAAACAGGATCGGGGCCCCAGGAACCATAATAATTAATCGAAACTACATCACAATATTTTCCGGCTGCACGCACAATACTTTCGGTATGTTTTGGCGAACCGTGCAAACGACTGCCCAAATATAAATGATTTTTATCCTGTTTTCGAATAGCAGTCGAAACTATTCGGTAATAATAGTCAGCCACCACTCCTGCAAACTCTTCGCGAACTTTGTCGCTTATTTGAGAAACCGTCAGTTTTTTTGATTTCAACCAGTTCTGAGCAAATATTCTGCCGGCATCGGTCGAATCAGTTAATGTCAGATAACCCTGAAGATTGGCTGAGCCAAATGGTAATTCATTGTCGGAGAAAAACCCAATCAGGTTGGAATCATCTTTATAACTTAAAACTATTTTAGCATATTCGTCACAAAACGGTACAAATTCTTTATCAAAAACAAATATACATTGATGCGGATATCCAATATTGCCCGGAAGCTGATAGGTTCCACCGTGTTTTTTACCGTAGCTGCTCATAAAATTCAGCATCACCGAATAGGACATTTTAGTATGATTCCGTTTGTTTTCGGCCTGAACGGCTTCTGTGTCACTCCACGAACCAATACCATTAAATCCAAAATCGGTAAATTGCTGATAGGTATTATTAGTCCAGTTTTCAGTGGATTTATAAATGGAGTTAAAAGTCTGAATATTTTTCTCAGAAGTTCCCTGACGGAGGGCATTCACAACCCGTTGTATATTCAAGTATCCTTCAGGGTCAACGACCCACCAGCGCTTATTCACTTTTTCAACCCGGTAAAATCCGGTTCCTTTCAGTCGCTCGGACTGTTTACTTCCATAGACATTGATTTTAACCTTAGCCGGTTTAAAGTCTTTTAAATTATCAATAATCTGAGTGTCAAACAATGCCCAGGCTTGATTGGGCTTATCTTTAACCCATTTACGCGCTTCTACCTTTATTGTCGAGCATGACTGAGTCTGGCCAGTTGATTGCAGTGGCAAGACAAAAAATGCAACGCATAAAATGATAAAATAGTTAGGCAGAAACTTCATAAAGAATAATGAATTATAGTATAAATTATAAGGCAATGTCGTTTAGTTAAGCTTTAAAATAGAAATAAGGGGAAAATCAGGTGGTTTAGACTTTCTCTACTAAGGGTCGAGAATCAATAAAAACAGCTATTTAAACTCTTAATAGCTAAAATTAAAAAAAAAGAAAACACCCTTATTATCCTTTTGTAACTTACTGTAATTTCAAATTCCTCATCTAAACGACATTGAATTACAAGGACAAAATTAAAGCATTGCGCAATGGCAGGCTGTCGGAATTGTACAGAATTCAGCAATGAATTGTCAATATCGTTCAATAATCGCATTTTCTCTTAATGCAGCGAGGTATTTTTTGTACAAATAGTCGATATAGCTCGATTTCAGAGAATTTTTTACTGATTCAAAAGTCCGGTATCCCAGTGCTTTTCGTTGTAAGATTTGATAGAAACAACAGCTATCAGATGCTGTTGAAATTGAACAAAACTGACCGGGTTGGATGTTTCCAATTAGCTTAAGCACTTCTGCCCGCTCCTCGCCTTCCCTGTTTTGAGATTCAGTTGGATCAAAAATCTGAACCTGTGATTTTATCTCAACAATATTTTTAAAGACTATCTGTATATCGTCTGATTTGACTCCTTTCGATCTTAAGCGGAATTGAATTTCCCCGATTATTCGGGTTTGTTGAGTTGGGGCTAACTTTTTATCGTTGAAAAAAATATCGAAACGCTGAACCTTTAAATAATCCGGTAATTTATACAAACTATCTTTTACTGCTTCGTAGTAGGTTTTCAGTTTCTCGTCGCTGAGTACAAATTCGCTTTCTGCCAGGCGTTTCTTAATTTCGATAAGCAGCTTGCTGAACTGATACTGATAATAATTTTCTTCGGTGAATTGCATTGGACCATAGAATAACACATTATTCCGGATTGCAAGTGAACGCCGGCTGTTTTCAGACCGAAAATCATGTTGAAAACCGGAGTAACTGATATCTTTCACTAATCCTAACTTTTGGGCAAGTTGCTGCTGAAGTTTGATCTGAATGGCAGTTTCAAGTATTTTTGCATTGAGGAGCGATGAATCTGAATCAGACGATTTGTTTCTCAGCTCGTTCATTTTCAATTCATTCTGAACTATAGGTTCGCCGTTTACTGAAGCAACAATACGAATGCTGTCATTTTCAATATTAGAAAATGACAGCATTGTGCAAAACAAAAACACAAGTATAGTTCCTTGTTTTATCACTTTTTCTATTTAATAACAATTTTCCTGATTTCAGTCTTATCTTCAACATCTACCGAAACAATATAAACTCCTTTTATCAAGACTGATTTTGTATCAATCAAAATTTGAGCTAATGGTTGATACTTTTGATTGAATAAGGTTTTGCCATTCATAGAAGTTATTTTTACGCTAACGGTATCGCTTATTTTAGTGCCACTAATGTTCAGGTTTAAAATTCCCGGATTTTCTTTATTTTGACCTATAAGGATAGTTGGTTTGTCAGAATTCAATGTCACAGAAGCTGTAATGCCCGGTGATTCGTAAGCACCCATATCGGGTTTTCCAATTCCGACTGTATTGCCCCAGTAATCTTTCCCACCGTTTTTCGGGATATAAATTCCCGAATTAATACAAGGTGAGCCGGTTTTAAGTTTATAACCATCCACAGTATTTAAGCCAATTCCCCCACTTCCGGGATTTACAAATAGTGGGTCGGCAGTAACTTTATGTGCATCAGCTGGCTCTGTTGATGGATGATTTCCAAAAAAGCAATTATGGTCAATATTACGTA
>JBAWXD010000134.1:0-10136 GCA_037144275.1 Paludibacter sp.
GTCCATAATGCTGTAGATGATCCAGCATACGACGTCATTTTGGATTTAATAGATGTACTGGTTGTACCGGCAGGAATAGGATCGTCCACATAATCAGAACTGAAATACGATCCGGTAATAACCGGAGTAACTGTTCCACGGAAACCGTTAGCACCTAATGCTCCACCAGACTGTCCAAATACACTGTTTTTAATCGTCACTCCACCATTAGTTGGAAAAACAGACAAATTTAAATCAAATAAATATCTTGCTGAGCCTGCGTCCTGCATACCCTGATTGATAGTACAATTGGAAACGGTGATTGAATTTAGCGTATAACCCGTTGTTGAAACAGTCGCTCCGGTTCTTAAAACCAGCGATCCTTTGAAATTGTAAATCGTAGAATTCAGGAAATTAATATTATTAATGTAATCAGCAGAGTTACTATTTACAATGGCATAAGTACTACCAAATCCAATTTCACTAATAATACAACCATTGTATGTCAAATTTGAAATAATCTGATTTACAGCACCTGACACACGCATTGGTGTATTCCCCAAATTATGAATGTTACAATTGCTAAACTTGATATTTCCTACAGTACAAGCAGTTTTATTACTAAATAGATAACCAATTTTTGTCAAAGCAGTATTATTGTCGCAATAGCCTGTAAAATCTATATTTTCAAACACCAAACTATCAATTGCTGAAGCTGCAACAACACTCATCATTGCACTGGTTGAGGTTGGAGCTGTTCCAACCTGAGCAGTCATTGATATAACTGAACGATTCACAACTGATGTACTTCTGATTTTTACGTTCTTACTGAATTTGTATTCTAAGTTTCCTATTGTGTAATTTTGGCCTCCAATGAGCAATATAACCTGACCTGGAGTAGCACTGGTAATAGCAGCCGAAATATCACCGGGTGTTGAAATAACTACATCACCTTCAACAACGCCTGCAGTAGATCCTCTTTGTATAGATCCATTGAAAATGGCAACACTCCAAACCGAATTAGCTAAACCTGTTATCACTTTTTCTCCTGCAATTGCTTCATCTGAAGTTATAGGATAAGTTGTTCCGGAAAGAGTTAGATTTGTTACGTTAGAATTGGGTTTCCATTTAATATCCAATGTGTTAGGTGCTGTCATGTAAGCACTATAAATATTTCGGGTATTATTGTTAGCTCCAAATCCGGAAAACAAATTTTCTTTGGCTGACTTAAATGATATTGCATTGAATTTGGAATTTTTCAACGCATCTGAAGCATTGGCTTTTAAACGGGCATAATAGGAAGTATTTGCCAAAAATGTAATACCATCATAATCTTTAGTAAAATTTAATCCTGTAACAGTTACAGAAAAAGCAGGAACTACAAAGGTT
Organism: Paludibacter sp.; assembly: GCA_037144275.1. Taxonomy (GTDB): domain Bacteria; phylum Bacteroidota; class Bacteroidia; order Bacteroidales; family Paludibacteraceae; genus Paludibacter. The sequence continues at coordinate 1,369 of JBAWXD010000134.1, forward strand.
GCACTGTCAAGACCCACTTCCAATGTATAGGAAGTTGCACTATCTACTTTAGCCCAACTGAAAGTTTCAGAAGTGCTATTAGGTGTTGCCGTGAAATTAATCGGGCGGAACAGGTATGGCAGACTTTTCAATTCCTGTTCATCAACACAGGAATTCAGGATTCCGAGTGCTCCAATTATGCTGAATACTGCCAATAATGATCTGTTTTTTATTTTTTTCATTGTACAATAATTTAATGTTGTTTGATTTTTAAATCAGTTGTCAAATTAGGCTTGGTTAGTTATCGTATCCGTAATCGTTAAATAACGATCCGTTACTTACACTAATAATTTGATGCATAATAGGTAAAAGTTGCTTTTTATCCGGATTACCTACATACATGTGCGTAATAAAGTTTTCACTTAAATAATAATCTGTACCACTTATTGCACTTGTCCATTGTTTTTTAGTCCAACCACCGGCAACATCTGTTGCTGTTTTGTCATCTGTTTCGCCTGGATTTAAACCATAAATAGTTAATACCCGTTCGCCGGTTGAAATAGTATTATCAACAGTGTATTTGTAATAAATGGTGCCCGGAATAGTTGCATAATTACCTGTTGCGTCACGTAAAGCCCTCATATTTCCAGCTGCCTGATCCATTTTTGACTTTAATTCTCCCCAACGTTCAAGATCGTATTTTCGGATATTTTCACCGCAAAATTCGAAAGCTCGTTCCTGTTTGATATTATCAAGAGTTAATGGGCTGAAGTAGGGTGAGGCTTTGTAATCTGAAATTGTCATTTTAAAAGCACGAGAACGAACTTCATCAAACTTGTCTTGACCTTCATTTCCATTCAGGTACAAATCAGCTTCGGCAAACATAAGCAACACATCGGCATAACGCAAAACAATTGGAGAAACACCATCGTCAGTTCCTGATACCGGAGTTTTTACCCATTCCGCACGCCATTTGGCAATATTGAATCCAGTCACACCCGATGAAAGATTTTGTTCCATAACTCCAAGTGTTGCACTTTTCTTCACATTGTAAGGAGTAACTGTGATATCACGACGGCTATCACTTGTATTATAATCGTAAAAGAAGCTGGGTATAATTTTAAACTGACCACCAACTGCTACTGAATTATTTTTGCCATCGGCATCGCGCGGTAACCCCAGATTATAAACCATACGACCACGTAATCCCATATTGTATGGCAATTGCCAGATAGTTTCACGTCCGTGAGTTGTAATATCCTGACATTGTTCGTAAAAGATGTTTTTAAAGCTTGGATCGAGTTTATAGATTCCGGCATTTATAATATCTCTACAAGCTTCCCGGGCAATTGTATACAGTTCTTTTTGTCTGGCGGGAGACACAGTTACAATCACTTGTGCATCGCCAGTTTCGAGTGGACGTTGAGAATAACCGGCTGCTGATAAACAGATACGTGCCAAAAGTCCTCTGGCAGCATCCTGACTAATCCGCTGTGTTGTATTAGTAAGCGGAGTATTAGCACTGTAAAGTTTGGTAGAGGCTTCCTGCAAATCTTTAATTATCTGATTGTAAATTGTATCTCTGTTTGATTTTATCAAATAAATAGTGCTTGTTGTTACCGGTGTAAAACGTGCCGGAACATCCCCCCACCATTTAATCAAATCGTAATAGAAGTAAGCACGAAGAGTAAGTGCTTCGCCCAAATAATGGCCCATATCGTTTCCTGCAGCTGGTTTTCCATAGCTACGTATTCCGGCAATTGCCAGATTTGCTCTTTCTATAGCCTGATAAATTCTGCTCCAGGGATTGGCTGCATCGTTGTTGCTATAACCATCAGGCATGGTCGAAATAGGGCTATACAAGGCAATATAATCATCTGATTTTGAAAGAGTCAGTGCTGCACCTGACGACCAACCAGAACGGTATTCAATATCAGTGTTTATTCCAAGTTGCAACCACAAACGATTACGATAAGAGTTGTTTTCGCCAAATATTTCATAAATAGCTGCTATTGCCTTTTTAGTAGAGTCAGGCTGACTAAAAACGGCATCGTCACTTAACAAAGAGTTACTTGAAACTGTCAAATAGTCGTTGCAGGAAGAAAATGCTATGACAACTGCAATGACAATTAAATTTAATATTTTCTTTTTCATTATAGTATGATTTTTAGAATGTTATGTTAACACCAATATTGTATGAACGACTTTTAGGATAGGCTGAGTAATCTACACCAGGTGTAGCGGGTGTTGCACGACGGGAATCAACTTCAGGATCATATCCGCTGTATTTAGTCAGACAGAACAAATTATAGCCGGAAGCATAGAATCTTAGTTTTTGAACATAAAATGTTTTTGTGAATTTACCCGGTAAGGTGTATCCTAAGGTCAGATTATTCAACCGTAGGAACGAACCATCTTCAATTGCCCAGGAAGTGATAGCATATTTCCCGGTTGGTGCAGCCCAAATATTGGCATTTGTATTCATCGATGTTAAAAGGTCAGGGTTAGTGGTAATCTGAGTTCCAGTCTTCCAGTCAATTTGCGAATACGAATTCCCGGCAAGAGCAAGCATGTTACGATCTTTGTAGTACAAAGACGTTAATTCAATTTTACTTGCATTATAGATATTGTTTCCATAAACCCAGTTCAGGTTTGTACTGAAATCAAATCCTTTATAACTGGCATTAATGGTGAAAGAGCCATAATGTTTCGGATTTGTATTTCCAATCAGTTGACGATCGGCATCAGTTATTTTACCATCACCGTTTACGTCTTTCAGTTTCATTCCTCCTGGTCCGTTACTCAACCCATCGATTGCACTATTGTCAACAAAAACATTCCCATTTACATCTTTATAAATTTTTGTTACACCATCTGCAAGAGTTATTGTTGTATTGTATTTAGTGCTATTCATTATCCATTTTGTTCCATTATACGTGAAATCATCGGCGGTATACATGCCATCGTTTACATAGCCGTAGATTAAACCTACCGGATTGCCCGGAGATACTATGAAACTGTTAGAACCTTCAGTCATACTGGTCCATGCTTCGTTAAACGGATAGCTTGTTAGACCTCCCAAATTATCAACGTTGTTTGTATTGGCACTGATATTAAATCCAAGGGATAAATTAAAATCTTTCGTCTGAACAAGTACAGCATTTAAATTTAATTCAGCTCCTTTATTCGAGGTTTGACCTACATTTTGCCATTGTGTGGCATAACCAACTCCACCGATTGTCATTTGCATTAAAACATCACTGGTTGTATTAGAATAGAGTTCTATTGTACCACTTAATCTGTTTTTAAAGAATCCGAAATCTAATCCTGCACCCCGGGTAGTTGTAGTTTCCCATCGTAGGTCTTTGTTTGCCAAATTCAACCCCGTTGAGTAAAATGCAGTTTGCATCGAATTCGGCAGATAATTATTGTATGAATTCGAATAGGTTCTTAGGAAAGCCGAATTATCAATATTGTTATTTCCTGACTGACCAATACTTCCTCTTAATTTCAGGTTTGACAACCAATCCTGAGTGTCTTTCATAAACGACTCTTCTGAAATTCTCCAACCGGCAGAAACCGATGGAAAATAACCCCACTGATTTTTTCCAAAGAATTTACTTGAACCATCAGCTCTGAATGTCAGAGCAAGAAGGTATTTGTCTTTAATCTCATAATTTATACGTCCAAAGAATGATAACATTCTTGTATCAGGAGCATAAAAATGATTCGGGAATTTCACAGTTCCGTTTTGAATGCTATCCCAGGCTATATGTGAAGAATAACTTACTGGCAAAGCTTCCACATTTTCCGAATTTGTATCAGTAGATTTATTATAGCTTTCTTCACCTACCAAAACTGATATACTCTGTTCGGGTAGAAAATTCTTTTTGCTATAGTTTAATGTATTGGTGTTTTGTAAAATACTGGTATTAATTGTACTTAGTGCAACAGTTGGTGCAGCAGCATTATTCAATTTAGTTGCTCCACCATTGGTTACATAATAAGAAGATAAACCCCAGAATTTATTATCAATTTTATTCGTTTTGGTATATCCTACATTCGTTTTGAACACTAAATCTTTTGTAATATTAAATGTCAGGCCTCCGTTTGCATTAAAGTCCTTTGTGTTCTGATAGCGGTCATTATCTTGTGCCTGTTGAATAGGGGAATAAAGACTCACGGTTGAACCTGCATCGACATTATCATCCTGAGCAACCAGATTTTTCAATGGAATAGGATGGTAAAGAACCGCATTTTTCACACGCGAATCGGAAGTTGATTTCTCCAATCCGGTTTGGTCATTAGCACCTGCACCATTAACCACAGTTGCTGCGTAACGTGCCGACACATCAATTTTAAGCCAATCCACAGGTTTAGCGTTAATTTTTGCACTGATGTTATCGCGGTGATAATCTGACAGAACCATAATGGCTTTGTCATCTATGTGGCTGTAATTTACATTGAAAGTAAGTTTTTTCTTTCCTCCGGAAAGTGAAACATTGTGATTTTGAGTGAAACCGGTTCTTCCAAAGGTTTGCTTTTGCCAGTTAGTAGCATTCATATCGTTATATAAATTCATATCGTTGAAACTACCAAAATAGGTTTCATAATCGCCTGGCACTGCATTATTCCAAACGGCTCTTTCATATTGTTTTTGAGCGAACTGATATGGCGTTAATACATCGAGTATTTTTGAAACTTCTTTGATTCCAAAATAACCGTTGTAATTCAGTGTCAATTTGCCCAGAGCACCTGATTTTGTTGTAATAATCATTACACCATTTGCACCACGCGAACCATAAATAGCCGTTGAGGAAGCATCTTTTAATACCGTCACATCTGTGATTTCGGATGGAGCAATATCTTTAATATCATCTTTGGCAAATCCATCGACAATATATAATGGTGAATTACTTTGTGTGATTGAACCTCCACCACGAACACGAATTTTTATTTCAGCATCGGGCGAACCTTCCGTAGTTGTTACCTGAACGCCGGGCATTTTTCCTGTCAATGCTTCTGCCACTGTTGATACCGGAATATCTCTTAATTCCTTTTCACCTACGGTAGAGATAGATCCTGTTAAATCTTTTTTACGTTGAGTTCCGTAACCAATTACTACTACTTCATCCAACGATTTATCAACCGGATAAAGTGTTATATTGAGTACATTCGCTTTTATAATTACTTCCTGCGTTTCCATGCCTATATAGGATGCTACAAGAGTTTTCGCCCCAGCCGGAACATTCAGTTTGTACTTTCCATCAATATCGGTAATGGTTGCCACTTTCGACCCTTTTAGCACTACGGATGCACCAATAATAGTTTCTCCAGAGGCGTCTTTTACTACACCGGATATCGTTTTGACCTGTGCAGTCAAAGAGCCAATTGCAAACAATGCAACCAGCATGATAGATAAAAACCGATTGAAAAATAGCTTTTTTTGAAATTTTGCTTCTTTCATTTTTTTTGTATTAGTTTTGATTATTGATTATAAATTTTCACGTAACAAAAATAGAGTTTTACATTGATAATAATGTTCAAAAATTGACGTATATCGGTGGAATTTTTGACTTAAATTCATTATTTCGTAAATAATTACTATAATATAGACTATAGTTTCAACTATGACAATATAAAAGTAAATTAATCTTTTATCAATTTCTCTGAAATTCTTTTGCCATCGCTTAAATGCATCCTAAGAATATAAAATCCTGATTGTAAACGATTCACTTTTAATGTGGAGAAATTTCCCGAAAAGTTCTGTATCAACTGTCCGTTTAGTGTTAGTAATTCGACAGACTTAAGCATTTCCGAATTTGTAATTTCAATTGACTGCTGAATCACATTTGATTTCATACTCGGCAATTTTGAGATGTTTCCGGTCAAACCTGTTCCCAAACCGGTAACTGTGAGGCTGCTTTTTGCACTTAAGGCACCAAATTCAGAAACTGCCATTACATCATAAGTACCGATAGTCGCTGAAACAGAATTGGATGTCGTTATGTTGCTTAACTGACCATCTTTCATCACAACATAACAAATTGCACCATCCACCGCATCCCAGCCCAGATTGTCACTGCTAACTGCAATATTGACAGTCGAAGCCGTAGTTTGAGGTTTCAACGTTGGATCCCATGAATCGGCACCACCCAGCACATTGGTGAGCGTATAATTTGCAGCATCGGTAGCACTCAGAATGGCTGTTGGGCTACTGCCAGTAATCAGGTTGCTGCTGGCATCGGTATACGAGAACGAAGTGTTTCTTGCTGTGAGATTTACCGGGTTATTGGCTGAATTAACGGTGGCGTATTCGGCAAACAAAGCGGGAATGGTACTCATACTTATCCAACCTGCTGAAGCAGCCAAAATGTTCATTTTTAAATTCAAATAAACTGCCCGTGGTGAATTTTGCCAGGGACGACCCAAATCATAAATGCCATCCTGAGAACTTGCTCCATCGATAGTACAATTATTGAATACGTAGCCGTAAGTATTTGAAGCAGCTGTTGCCGGTGCACAAACCACATCGGCAGTTGCTCTGTCCTGCATATATAGCAGGCAATTATCGAAGAAACAAGTACCATTTCCGAAAATATAATCAACCGAACCACGAATATCACAATTCAAATAATACTGACGATCCGTTCCGATATTCGAAGTCAAATGTGTATCCTGATAACCCAGTAATTTTACATTTTTGAAAACATTTTTATCGCCATATACTTTCAAAGCAACAGCCTGACCTGCATTAACACCAGCCGTATTTTGCATAGTAATATTCTCGCAATACAGATTTTTAGCCAGAATTTCGACAGTCTGACAGGTTGAAGTGCTGTAAGCACCTAATCCGCTGTAATGATTTCCGTTAATAATTACTCCATCGCGACTTTGGCCAATCAAACTTACATAATCTTTTGTAGTAGCAAGTGAAGGATATTCATTGTAAGTTCCGTTCTTGACAAAAATAAGGTAGGGACTTGCATTATTCAAGGGAACTGCATCGAAAGCAGATTGTATGGTCGTTCCATTACCCGAGCCATCCTGAGCCACCACAAAATCAAATACTTTTGGTGTTACTGCAGGTTTTGCTATAGTAGTAAATATTAATGAGAAAGCTGCACAAGGTCGGCTGAACAAATCATAAAATGCTCCGGCAGGCACATTAAGCGTGTAGGATGTTGAATATTTGAGATTGGCATAGGGTAAGGTTACATTAGCACCTATCACACCGGGCGAAAGTGTAACTCCGTTTAAGGTGATATTTCCCGATCCCATGATTACACTTTTACTGTATGCCAATTTTAGGTTACCGTTTATTACCACATTGGATGCCGATGCTGTCGGAACGGTTGAAACCACGCTAGGCGCTAATCCATCATCAACCGGACCATTCAGCGTAAAAGCCGAAGCACTTATGCTATAAAACCAAAGATTTGCACTGTTGTACATCAAACGCAAAGTAGTTGATACCGATGACTGAGCCGCTGCTGATTTGACCGTATTCTTATCATTATTCCCCAAAATAAAAGTTTCAATTGTATTCCAGGTTACACCATCGACTGCGAGTTTTTGGATATAATATTCTTGTTGTGAGCTGCCACCACCACTTTGAATGTAGAATGTCAATTCACCCACAGAAGGAAGTGTTGGTAGCAATACAAAATTAGTCTTGAAAGCATAAGTATAAGGTGATGCACTGCGGGCACCTGCACTCAGTACGGCGTCAAAACTAATCGTGTAGCCATTTATAGTTTGTGTTACTGTGCCGGAACTGCTGGCCGGAACGGTTGTAGCATCCGGTGTAAAAGTGAACAATTGTGTCCCTTTTGCATCTACTTCCGTATGGAAAGTCACCGTTGAACCGGCATAGGAATTACCGGATAAGTCGGTAATTGAATTAGCTGGAATAGTTAATGTATAGTCCGTATCAAAAGCCAGCCCGCTGTAATTGATATACAATAAATTGTTGTTTGAACCTGAAACTGCAGCTGTTATTGTTTTTGTGCCTAATGTAATTGAAATTGCACCGGCTATACAGGGTTCACTCATAACCAGCGAGATAAAACCATTTACAGGAAGTGTAGCTCCATTCCCGATTGACATTTTTGTCAATGTAGGTACGATTGTATCCGGCGTTTTGTAAGTTGCAGTTGTAGCAACAGCTGTAGGAGTTCCTGCGCTATTTTTGAATGCAGCCGCCGGAATATTTAATACATAACTATTATCAGTACTCAATCCCGAATAATTTATGGTCACTGTTGAGCCACTTATATTTATATTTGATTCGGGAATGCTAATAGCACCTATTGTTATATCATTCGAACTATTACGGGTTACATTTTCAGAAAAAACAACACTTACAGTTCCACTTACAGCTATTGTTGAATTTGTTGCAGGAGTGATTGAGCTGACTGTTGGTGGTGCAGGAGCAGAAACCATTCCATAAATTGTCAAATCATTCAGATAGGCATTTTGCGTGGGGGCAAGGTTCGTGAATTTTAATTGCACGTTTGTTTGGTTGCCGGTGATAGGTATTGTTGCAACAATTCCGGAACTTGGATTTATAGCAGTATTGTAAAGTTGAACCCAGTCAGCATCACCCGTAGCCTTTTTCGAAACAATAAATCCACGACTGGAACCGGTCGCACATTCTCCGATTGTAATTTTAGTAATTGAGTTTAATGAACTTGTAATTATTGACATGGTACCAACTGTTACCTCAGTTGTTTTTGCCGCTTTAAGGTAACCCGCTGAAAGTAAGGTTGTGTTTGCACTAGCTGCAT
>JBAWXD010000135.1:0-10049 GCA_037144275.1 Paludibacter sp.
CGCAATAATCCAAAACAGGCATTACCAGCTTTAAAAAAGATGAGCGAATATATTGAGATGAATTGTCGTTCGGTGGTAATTTATCCCGAAGGAACCCGAACAAGAGATGGAAAACCAAAACCATTTGCAGCCAGTGGTCTGAAAATACTATGTAAATATGCTCCAAATGCTTATGTAGTACCGGTTACCATTAACAATTCCTGGAAGATATTTCGATATGGAAATTTTCCACTGGGCATTGGCAACCCTGTAAAATTCAGAGTTCATCAACCCATGAAAGTAAGTGAATACAATTTCAATACGCTGTTCGAAAAAACTGAACAAGCAGTTATAGCTGATATTATCAAATAATGTAAACTTCTACTGATACTACAAATTAAAAAATAGAATATCAGTTTTTTTAGAAACTTTCAACCACTTCTCTGTCTTTCTTCAGCTGGTCAACTAACTCACCCAAGCCGTTAAATTTCTGTTCGTCGCGAATTTTTGCAAGGAATTCTACTTTTATAATCTGATTGTAAATATCCTGATCAAAATTTAGAATATGCACTTCGAGGCTGGTGTGATAGCTATTGTTCAGGGTGGGGCGTGTACCGATATTCATCATGCCTTTGTAAACATCTTCTTGGTGATACACTCTTACAGCATATACGCCAAATGGAGGAATAAGTTTATCAGCATTAAGAGCTTGTAGATTGGCCGTAGGAAAACCGATTTTTCGTCCGACACGAAAACCATCAATCACTTTTCCCTGAAAAGAGTAAGGGTAGGTCAGTAATTTGTTGGCATGGACAATATCGCCCTGACTGATTGCCAACCGAATGTCTGAAGAGCTTACATGGCGGTCTTCGGATGTTTTGTAGCGTACTGCCTGAACCACTTCCATGTCCAACATTTCTCCATACTGTTTATATTCAGGGAAACCGTCAGCACGGCTATGACCAAAACGGTGGTCGTGACCGACGAGTAAGGTTTTGACCTTATATTGATCTTTTAGTACCGTTTTCAGAAAATCATAAGCAGGGAGTTGAGCCAAGTCCGGAGTAAAGTCAAGGACCACGCAACGGTCAACCCCTATTGTTTCAAGCTGTTCAATTTTTTCTGCAAGTGTATTAAGCAGTTGAGGTTGATAATCTGAATTTAGTACTTTTCGGGGGTGAATGTTGAATGTTATCAGCAAACTTTGCATTTTTTGGACCTTAGCCAGCGATTTTAGTTCCTCAATCAGGAACCTGTGACCGGCATGAACTCCATCAAAAAATCCTATTGTGGCAACGTAATTTAATTCAGAATGCATAATTCCCAATTCTCAATTTTCAACTATCAACTTTAAACTATTAACTAATTTTCTCAAATCCTCATTCACATCCACCAAATAACTTTGAATACCTAATTTGGTAGCTTGTTCAATGTTTTTTGGTCCGTCGTCCAGAAAAAGACATTCTTCCGGCTTTACTTTTGCATCTTTCAAAAGAGCTTGGAAAATTTCTGCATCCGGTTTTGCCATTTTCATTTCGTACGACAAGTAGCTTTTTTCAAATACATCGTCCATTTTCAATCCAAACCGTGCGAATTCATTGGCAGCGCTGATTTCTATATGCAGCGGATTGGTATTGCTCAGTAATAGTATACGATATTTCTTTTTCAGTTCGAGCAACACCTCAATTTTATAATCCGAAATACCCACTAAAAACAGACACCAGGCATCGATAATTTGTTGATCTGTAAGCGCTAAAGCTGCATATTTCCGTACATTATCACAAAATTCGGAAACGCCAATTTCGCCTTTTTCAAATTGCAAAAAGAAACCTTTTTGTCCAAAATTACTAAGATTTTCTTCAAAATTCTTAACGCCTAACTCGTTGAATCGCTTAATACAACGGTCTAAATCAAGATTTATCAACACACCTCCGAAATCGAAAATGATAGTGCTTATATTTTCAGTGTAATTCATTTGAGCTTGTAGATTTAGCTTTAAAAAAATCTAGCGGATTCGAATCCGGGTACCTTTTTTCAGTTTGGCTTTGGTTTTCAATCCATTCAATTTGCAAAGAGTTTTTACACTGATACCGTTTCGGGCAGCTACTTTTTTCAATGTATCTCCTTTCTTGACCTTGTAGTATTTTACAGAAGCAAATAATTTAACTTCGTGCTGATAATAGAAAGCATTCTTTTTGGTCATCAAATAGGTTTTTGCCAAAACCTGTCCGCTACTAAAATTAATGATGTGAGCCGGATTTATTGCATTTCCAATATAACGCGTTTCAAAATGAAGATGAGGTCCGGTGGAATGACCGGTATTTCCTCCAAAAGCAATTAACTCGCCACCTTTTACGTTTTGGTTAAGTGCCACCAATACTGCTGAAAGATGTGCGTATACAGTTTCCAGGCCATTGTCATGTCTAACAACAATGTAATTACCATATCCGCGACCTTCATAATTAATTAAACGGATTTTTCCAGAGAATGCACAGCGAACAGAATCACCTACTTTTAGCCGCAGATCTATTCCATAGTGAAAACGGTAACGACGTGGTCCGAAAATCGAAGTTACTCCACCATGAACAGGAATGAAAAAATTAGATACGTCAATACGCACCGAATCAGGTAAGCTGTCAATCGGAATTTTGTAGGGATTCACATGATCACTCGTCCACATATCGTTGTAGATATCGTCAGCCGGGTGATTTTCCATCAAGTCATCCGAGTTGTCGTTCAACATTTCCTTGTAAATGTTGGTCGTATCTTTCTTTGGAATCAGTGAAAAATTATTGAGCTGAGCATAACCCCCAAAAGTTGAGAGAAAAAAGGCAAGAACCGGAATGTATTTTTTGAGGGAAAAGAGCATTTGAAATAAGTTGACAGTTTACAGTTGATAGTTTGCAGTTTATAGTTTACAGTATAAGAATTAATTAAGTAGTTAGTTGTTTATTGTTTACTACTATCTATAAACTGTAAACTATGAACTAATTTAAATTTCGTCGTTAGCGTATAAGAAGTTCAGATTATGTTGGTCAAATTCAAAGATTTCATTTTCATTGAAAAACCTTGCCAACTCTGTTTGTGCATTTTCAACGGTATCAGAGGTATGAATAATATTTTCCTGAACACTTACACTGAAATCGCCACGGATAGTCCCAAAAGCTGCTTCGCGACCGTTAGTTTTTCCAGCCATTTCGTGTACAATATGAACTGCATCAAGTCCTTTTAAGCAACAAACAATAACCGGAGTTATCATCATCGAGTCTTTTATACGTTTGAAAAATGGACGTTGAACCAAGTGCGCATAATGTTCAGCCAGAATTTCTTCAGTCAGTTGTGTCATTTTTATTCCACATATTTGCAGCCCTTTACGTTCTAAACGATGAATAACTTCACCTATTAATCCACGTTGAATTGCTCCCGGTTTGATAATTACAAGTGTTTTTTCCATAATGTTAAGTATTTTTAATTTAGAATTAACTAATTGGAAATTGAGAGTTGTTTATTCCTCTCCAAAATTAAAGAAATGCGCTTAGCGGTCAAAACAAATTCAACTTTCTTAACTTATTGAACCCCAATTTAAGGTATTTGTCTTCAATTTCCTTAATTGTGAGGCCATAACCCGATTTTCAGTTTTTTCAAGTTTCATATCGTCTTCCAAAATTTCCATGGCAGCATTTCGGGCAATCTCAAGCATTCGGCCATCCTGAGCTAAGTTGGCTATTTTCAATTCGAAAGGCATCCCGCTTTGTTGCGTTCCTTCCAAATCGCCGGGACCTCGAAGCCGTAAATCTGCTTCCGAAATTTCAAATCCGTCATTAGTTCGCACCATGATTTCCATACGTTTACGGGTATCAGAACCTAATTTGTGATCTGTCAATAATATGCAAAACGATTGTTCCGCTCCACGACCCACACGTCCACGCAACTGATGCAGCTGCGACAGTCCGAAACGTTGCGCACTTTCAATCACCATCACCGAAGCATTGGGGACGTTTACACCCACTTCAATCACGGTGGTAGCAACCATTATCTGTGTCTCGCCAGATACAAATTTCTTCATTTGAAATTCTTTTTCAGCCGCTTTAAGTTTGCCATGAATCATGCTGATTTTGTAAGTTGGAAAAATTTCACGCATATATACGAAACCGCTTTCGAGATTTTGCAAATCGCTTTTTTCAGATTCCTGAATAAGTGGATAAACAATGTAAATTTGCCGCCCGATTTCCACTTGTTTGGCAATAAACTGGTTGAGTCCTTGTCGTTTATTTTCGTAATAATGATAGGTCTGAATAGGCTTTCGTCCTGGCGGAAGTTCATCAATTACTGAAATGCTCAAATCGCCGTAAAGTGTCATGGCCAGTGTGCGGGGAATAGGCGTGGCGGTCATAACCAATATATGCGGTGGATTTACGTTCTTTTTCCATAGTTTTGAGCGTTGCTCCACACCAAAGCGATGTTGTTCGTCGATAACCACTAAACCGAGATTTTTGAATTGTACCACGTCTTCAATCAGGGCATGTGTACCAATCAAAATATTGAGTTCTCCGCTACGGAGTTTTTCATGCAGTTCTACACGGGCTTTGGGTTTGGTTGACCCGGTAAGTAAGGCAACACTTACGCCCAAATCGCCGAGAAATTCTTTCAGACTTGCAAAATGCTGCGTTGCCAGAATTTCGGTAGGAGCCATGATACAGGTCTGAAAACCATTGTCAATCGCAATCAACATGGCCATCAATGCTACGAGTGTTTTTCCGCTACCTACGTCGCCCTGTAGCAGTCGGTTCATTTGTCGTCCGGAAGCCACATCCACCCGAATCTCACGAATTACCCGTTTTTGGGCGTTAGTTAGTTCAAACGGCAGATAATCTTTATAAAATGTATTGAAATAATGCCCGATTTGTCCAAATACAAAACCCCGAAAATGCTGATCGCGCCACTTGGTTTGTTGCAGGATGTTGAGCTGGATATAAAACAGCTCTTCGAATTTCAACCGTTGGCGAGCTTTTTTAAGCAAGTCGGCATTCTTTGGAAAATGGATATTGACGAGCGAGTCGGTGAGATTCAGCAAGGCAAATTTCTTCAGCAAATAAGCCGGAAGCGTTTCGGGAATACCGCTTCGAATAGATTGAACGAGTGGAAAAAGAATTTTCTGAATCATTTTTGAATTCAGAAAACTGCTTTTCATCTTTTCCGATGTGTTGTAAAAGGGTTGCAAACCCATTTGTTCGGGCGGTGGCAGTTGCGATGCTAAATCTAACTCCGGATGTTGCAGATTAAATTTTCCATTAAAATAGCTTGGTTTTCCAAAGACTACATATTCAATACCCGTTTTATATTTATCCAGAATAAAATTAATGCCCTTAAACCAAACTAACTCAATCGTATCACGTCCGTCTGAAAATATAGCAACAAGTCGTTGCTTTGGACTTTCTCCAACTTTTTCGAAGCGGATAATTTGCCCTTTGACCTGAATGAACGGCATTTCTTCCGAAATCTCGTGCAGGTAATAATAGCGGCTGCGGTCGATGTATTTGTAGGGATAATGCCGCAACAAATCTTCAGCCGAATGAATGTCGAGTTCTTTCGCCAGCAAATCTGCTTTTTTCGGTCCAACACCGGGCAGAAATTTTATGTCCTGATAGGAGAGATCCATTTTATTACCCTGAAATGTATTTTCCTCCCGGCACTTTTCGTAGTAAAAAAATTATCCCGAATGAACTTGTCAGCACCAAAGCCACGATTGCGGGCAGCGAAAGTAAAGGATGAGCCATTGTCCAAAAGATTTTATGATCAAACAATAAATTGATAATCAGCACATGTACCAGATAAATCCCGTAACTGTAATTACTCAGATTGGTTATTAACCAACGGACAATTTTGTTATTTGTTGCTATGTCTTTTAATAAAATAAAAAGTGCCACCGATTGAAGCATGGTGTTTGGAGTCAGACTTCCGTACATGCTGGTATCCAGTTTATGAGCTTGTTTACTCAAATACCAGGTAGAAACTGCTGCAATTAAAATTGTCAGAATGAAGACTATTGCAGCAAAAATTCGGGTGCGATATGAAGGAATTTGAACTTTCATTAATTGATATCCCAGCACTAAATAACCGGAATACAAAATATATCCAAAATATTGCTGTAGCAAAACAGGCCAACTCGAAATCGTAAACAAATGAAAGGTTTGTGCCACATTAATCAATATCCAACCTAAAAGCAATGACCATAAAGTGGTTTCGTTTAATTTGCGAACAGCTTTTCCCAAAAACGGCACAAAAACATAAATAATCACGATCGTATAAATATACCAGAAATGCCTTGAAATGTTCTGATTTACAAACAAATTTAAAGCCCAACTAAAGTTCGAGAACAGTTCGGTTGGTTGAGATTTTGAAGGCAAATTGTGCCATAAATAAACACAATAAAGTGCCGACCAAAATAAAAAAGGGACCAAAACCCGCATAAATCGTTTCAGATAAAAATCACCCAATTTATAGGTTTTGCCCAGCATGGTAGCTCCACTCAGCATCAAAAACATAGCAATTACAAAACGCACACAGCTGTCAATGCCGTTTCCGATCCACCAAAACTCCATGTTTTTTCCATAGGTCATTTTCAAAACCGGCGTACTTACGTGGATAATAATAACTCCAAGAGTTGCCAATGCCCTTAATGTGTCCAGAAATTGTATATTTGCTTTGGGTGAATCCATTTTTTATTTAATAATTGCTTCTGCCAATTTCAAATCAAATTCGGTAGTAATTTTAATATTCTCGCGATTACCTTTTACCAAATGGATTTTTGTACCAAAAGCTTCCACCACCGAAGCATCGTCGGTGAAAAGCAATGAGAACTCTTGTTTATAGGCTTTTTGCAACAATTCAGCGTCGAAAACCTGCGGTGTTTGAACCAGTTTAAATGCGTTCCGGTCAACCGATTGGCTAGTATTTTCACTTACCTGACGTATGCTATCTACCAAGTCAACAACAGGAATGGCTGCATCGAATTTTTCGGCAGTTTCAAAGCAGTGTGCAATGGTATCAACACTCACCAACGGACGTACACCGTCATGAACAGCCACTAATGCAGGAGCGTTTACAGCTTCGAGTCCGTTTTTTACAGAATCGAAACGGCTTTGCCCTCCGGTAATAATCTGGTGATTTAGGTTGAAGTTGTGTTTAGCACAAAGCTCCTTCCATAAATCTATCTGAACTGCCGGTAAAACCAAAATCAGTTGGATTTTGGCATCGAAGCGATTAAAAACTTCGAGTGTATGCATTAATATCGGTTTTCCCTGAATTTCAAGAAATTGTTTCGGAATATCCGCATTCATGCGCTCGCCTTTTCCTCCGGCAACAATTATGGCAATTTTTGGTTTTAACATGGATTTAGAATTAAACAAGAACAAAGATAAGCATTAAGCAAGTAATAATTAATAATTCATAATTAAAAATATCAATATAATTGACAGACAGAATGTTATAAGGTTTTTTGGGAATATATTTTCTAAACTTGTCAGAAAACCCATAACAATTTCATAACTTTGCAGCCTAAAAAAGTACCGAAATGAAATTTAGATTTCTTTTAATTGGGGGGATTTTAGTGCTGTTTGTCAACATCTTATCCGCTCAGGAAAATGCTGATATAAAACTCACAAACATTTTTGAAGCACTTTCTGCAACAGATTCCACTTCGCATGCCACGGTTACAATTCATCAGGATAAACGAATTGAAGCCTTGCTTGTAAATAAAAAAAGCCTGACAGTCAGTGGATTCAGAGTACAGGTTTTCTCAAGCAACATACAGCGAACTGCCAAAAATAATGCTTTTGGTATTGAAAAGCAAATTCAGGATGTCCTTCCTACTGAAGCTGTTTATGTAAATTATACTTCGCCTTTCTGGAAAGTCAGGGTAGGTGATTTTAAAACAAAAGCTGAAGCACAGGCTTTTCGAAATCAATTGATTGAATCTTTACCCGCTTTGAAAAGTGAAATCTACGTAGTTCATGAACAAATTAATGTTTCTCCCTCTAAATAAGCACATGATGGATTTTAATATAAACCAACCGGTTCCTTTCGAGGATGAGAAAACCGCCAAAATAGCTGAACATTACCTCGAGATAATCAAACTGTTGGGCGAAGATGCCAATCGTGAAGGATTGCTGAAAACACCCGAACGCGTTTCGAAAGCCATGCAGTTTTTGATGCAGGGTTACGAACAAAATCCTGAAGAAATAATTCAATCAGCCATGTTTACCGAAAATTACCGCCAGATGGTAATAGTGAAAGACATTGATTTTTACTCAATGTGCGAACATCACATGCTTCCGTTTTTTGGCAAAGCCCACGTGGCTTATATTCCAAATAAAAAGATTACCGGATTGAGCAAAATTGCCCGCATTGTGGAGGTTTTCGCCCGTCGTATGCAGGTTCAGGAACGCATGACTACACAAATTAAAGATTGCATCCAGAAAACCCTGAATCCAATGGGCGTAATCGTTGTGATAGAAGCTCAGCATCTTTGCATGCAGATGCGTGGCGTTCAAAAACAACATTCCATAACTACCACTTCCGATTTTACAGGCGTATTTGAGCAGGCAAAAACACGCGAGGAATTTATGAATCTGATAAACAGAAAATAGATAGCTGTTTAAAGATTTTTCTCAATCAGTTCATCGGCCATACGAACATATTCAGCGCAGGTGAACTGTTTCTCTTTTATTTCGGAGCAAAGTAATCCACCGGCTTTTTGTCTGAATTCCTCCACCACCGATTCTTTACCTGCTTGACGAAGTATACGCTCTGCGGCAAACAATGCACCACACATTCCACCTTTGACTCTTCCCCCACCCCAGGCGCGATATTCTTCAATTTCCAGGTTTGAAATATTAAATTCATTCTGAAATCCTTTTAAAACTGATTGAGCGCAATTTAGTTTCTCAGGAAGAACGTGGAAATATTCATCCGATTTAGCACGATTTGCTTTTTTCATCTTCATTGTTAGATTCAAAATTTTCCTTTTTAAGGATAATATATTCAGGTCTGTTTTTTATTTCATCAAATAAATTTCCAATATATGAACCTACTATTCCGATTGTCAGCAACTGAACACCCCCGAAGAAAATAATAAGTACAAATAAGGATGTCCAACCCGAATCGGCATGGGTAAATCCTATTATTTTCCCTAAAATAGACCAAATTGCAAGAGCCAACGCGACCAAAACTGAGGTGAAGCCCAAAGTGGTTGCAATTCTTAGTGGTTTTGTTGAAAAATAAAGCATAGAAGTAGTGGCAAATCTCAACATTTTCATAAACGGATATTTAGTTTCACCTGCAAACCGTGCTTCCCGTTCGTAATAAAATGGAACTTGCTTAAACCCGACCCACGAGATTAGACCACGAATGTATTTCCCTTTTTCGTGCAAATTATTAAACTCCCTGATAATACTTTTATCGATTAAGCGAAAATCACCGGTATCGACCGGTAAACGCACTTCAGAAAGAAAATTGAGAAAGCGATAAAATAATTTAGCAGTAATTTTTTTGAAGAAACCCTCTCCTTTTCTCGATTTTCGAACACAATAAACAACCTGAGCATGGCTCGTTTCCATGGTTCTAATCATTTCAGGAATGAGTTCAGGTGGATCTTGTAGATCGGCATCAATTATTATGGCTAAGTCGGACGTACAATGATTAATTCCCGCAGTTACTGCTTTTTGATGACCAAAGTTTCGTGAAAAAGTAATTAGCTTAACACTAGTGTCACTTTCAATAATATTATACAGAATTTCCTGTGTTTTATCCGTACTTCCATCATTTACGAAAATAATCTCAGTTCGAAATTCAAACTGATTTAGTATGGACTTAATCCTTTTGTATGATTCAGTTATAACCTCTTCTTCGTTGAAACAGGGGACGATTACGCTAAGTGATTTATTCATTTGTTTCTGATTTGAAAGTATAATACTTATTCAAAAGAAAATTTATTATTGTGTAGACAATTATTGATAGTAACTGACAAACATAAGGATCAATCTTTGTGTGGTTTAAGAGCAGATATAAAT
>JBAWXD010000136.1:0-10018 GCA_037144275.1 Paludibacter sp.
ACCCTCTGCTTGTAAGGCAGATGCTCTGAACCAGCTGAGCTAAACGCCCGAATTTTGAATTCGGATTTTAATAATACTTTTCTCCAAAAGCGTTGCAAAGATACTGCTTTTTTTAGATTCTGCAAGAGTCGAAAACGATATTTCCTGAAAATCATTCAATTGATTAGAATCGAATAATTTAAATGCTTCAAAATCAATAAAATTCAAACTGTGAAATTGACGATTCATTCGGTTATTTCCCGCTTCCAATAAAAAAATGTAACTTTGCAACCTCAAAATATTTGCACCCGCTGTTTGACTTTGCGAAAATCCGGACAGAATGATAATCAATGGAATGTAAATATCTAAATTTTAGATATAAAAAAAATGGGAAATATTGTAGCAATTGTGGGTCGTCCAAATGTAGGAAAATCGACTCTTTTTAATCGGCTCACCAAAAGTAGACGGGCCATAGTAGATGATGAAGCAGGCACCACTCGTGATCGCCAATATGGCAAATGCGAATGGGAAGGCCGGGAATTTTCGGTAATTGATACCGGAGGTTGGGTGATAAATTCGTCGGATGTTTTTGAAGATGAAATAAAACGACATGTTGTTTTAGCTATTGAAGAAGCTGATGTTATTTTGTTTTTGGTAGATGTTCAAAATGGAATCACCGATTACGATTTGGAAGTGGCACAGATATTACGTGGTCACGTTAAGCCCGTTATGTTGGTTTCCAACAAAGCGGATACCTTTGAATGGCAATTCCAATCTGCGGAATTTTACAAGCTTGGATTGGGTGAGCCATATTTGATTTCAGCAATCAACGGACTGGGTACGGGTGAGTTTTTGGATAAACTACTTACTTACTTTAAACCTGATTTTTCGGAAGATGTGGACGATGAACTTCCTCGTTTTGCGGTTGTGGGTCGCCCGAATGCCGGAAAATCGTCGATTGTAAATGCATTTGTCGGTGAAGAACGCACCATTGTTACTGATATTGCCGGTACAACACGTGACTCGATTTATACCCGATTTAATAAGTTTGGTCACGATTTTTACCTGGTTGATACAGCCGGTATTCGCAAAAAAGCCAAAGTTAATGAAGATTTGGAGTATTATTCAGTAGTACGATCTATTCGATCCATAGAAAATTGCGATGTTTGTATTCTCATGATTGATGCCACACGTGGCATTGAAAGTCAGGACTTGAATATCTTCTCGCTGATTCAGAAAAACAAAAAAGGATTGGTAATTTGTGTCAATAAATGGGATTTGATTGAAAATAAAGAATCGAACGATATAAAGAATTTTGAAAAAACGATTCGTGAACGTTTAGCACCTTTTGTTGATTTCCCGATTATATTCACGTCGGTTGTAACCAAACAACGTATACTGAAAGTGCTTGAAACTGCTGTTGAAGTGTATGAAAACAAACAACGGAAGGTCGCTACTGCTAAGTTGAACGAATATATGTTGCCGGCTATTGAGAATTTTCCTCCACCGGCATTGAAAGGAAAATATATCCGGATAAAGTATGTCACTCAGCTACCAAATACACAAATCCCGACTTTCTTGTTTTTTGCCAATCTGCCACAGTATGTAAAAGAACCCTATAAACGATTTTTAGAAAATAAAATACGGGCAAAATATGATTTTACCGGAACACCGATCCAGATATTTGTACGTCAAAAATAAGATGTAAACCTCATAAAAAAATGCTGCAGAAGATTTCTGCAGCATTTTTTTATATACTTATAGGGCTCTTTTAAAAGCCGCTATAGACAATATTTAGTCTCATAGGTGAATCTGTGTTCTGAGCACTTTTTACCGTAACAGCACCCATTAAATACTGTTGTTTGACCGACGAAATTGAAGCTGACCCACTTGAATTTGATGTTGTACCTACTGCCACAGGTATAAGGCACAAATTTAATGCTGGTATAATACTTCCTGGTTTTGCATTTTTCAATTCATTCGCAATTAGTTTGGCTAAACTAAAAGTATAGTAATGCTCATATTCAGTTGTGCTACCTGATTTTAGAGCAGAAGTATATAAAGCCAAAACAGAACAAGTATCAGTTGGAAGTTCATTGTTGTTAAATACACGATCTATAGCAGTTTTCTTGACTAACAAAAGGTATTTTACAACCGGATGAAGAACTGTGTCCTTTTCAGTGTCCGTTACATCAACCCGTAGTAATGCACTGTTGATTGTAAGTCTTTTACCATTTACACCTGCGTTTAATTTGGCTTTAATATCATTCAGTCTCAAACTAACCTGAGTTTGCAGGTTTGCAGGTGAAGAGAGGTAATTTAATTGGTCATTCGGTAAAACTACTGTAGCTCTGTCGGGATGTTGAATGCAATTAACCTGACGAACTTCTTTACTTGCCGGAAATGCAAGATAATCACTTACCATGACAGTTGAATCATTCCCGTTAATATCTTTCAGTTTATAGGCCGGATAATGATAATAATATAATAAGTTTAATTGCTGTCTGCCAATATTCAACAAAGTAGATGCTCCAAAATTTGCAGTAATATAAATTCCTTTGAAAAAATTAGTGAAAGCGGCAGTTGAACTGTAATAAGAATCGTCAGAAAAACGCTTTATAAAAGTGTCATCCATCTTGAAATTAATCGTTTTTCGGGTACTTGAATTCTTTCCGGCTTTGAAAATGCGTTCTCCTAATTTAATGGAACGATCTGAAAAATAGCTCGGAAGAGTATCTGATGGATACGTTTTAGAATATGAAAATGTTGCTTTATTCATTTCGTAAATATTCACATCGATGGGGGATAAAGTATCTCCAAAACAACTGTAATAACTCAGTGAAATTTTCGCCGAATCAGCAATTGCATTTGCAGGGAATTTGAACCCAACCGGACAATTAAGCTGTGCTAAAATCTCAGCCCGAATGGTGCCAAATTTTGTATCATAGAATGTTCCCAGCAAAAATGAATCAGGCTGTGAAGTAATAGACTTCACAAAAATAGTAGAAGAAGATAAATGAAAAGTGTCACCTTTAACTATAATTGAGTCGGAACTTGCTAAGGTATTTTTCCCGATATCTGTCAATGAATCGGAACAGGAAAAAGTAAGCAATGACAATAGAATAAGGAGAATTACAGAATAAGATTTCATGTGATTAATTGGAAAATAAATTTACAATTGGAATTTACTATTCAAAATTTAAAGGCTGTCATAAAAGTTTACATAATCGTCTGCATACTCTTCGCCTGAAACGTAAGGTAAAAATTTCAACTTTTTAGAAACTACATATTTTAAAACATCTTCGTTTACAACCGGACTTGACTGAATTACTGCATCCGAATAATCAATGGCCAGTTTCGAAAGAGCCACAAAGTCAATCACTTTATCTTTTACCTGAACTACATGTCGTTTTTCAATACCTTCAAGCAATAGTCTTTCGGCAAAGAGACTACGAAATGGTTTTTTAAATTCATCGGCAAAAAGTGAATAAACAACTTTTGAGTTTTTGAAAAATGGATCATCGTTGTATGCTTTTTTGATGTATAATGGGGCCAAAGCAGTCATCCAGCCCTGACAATGAATCACATCCGGTGTCCATCGAAGTTTTTTTACGGTTTCCATTACGCCACGAACAAAGAAAATGGTGCGTTCATCATTGTCTTCAAATTCCTCATTGTTTTCGTCGGCAACCGTATTTTTCCGGTGGAAATAATCGTCGTTATCAATAAAATAAACCTGCATACGAGCCGATTGGATAGAGGCAACCTTGATAATTAGCGGGTGATCCGTATCGTCTATAATTAAATTCATACCTGACAGGCGAATCACTTCATGAAGCTGATTTCTTCGTTCATTTACGGCACCAAATTTAGGCATAAAAGTACGGGTTTCGCGTCCTCGGTCTTGTACCGCTTGAGGTAAGTATCTACCCATATTAGACAACTCAGATTCTGGTAAATACGGAAATATCTCTTGCGAAATATACAAAACTTTAGTAACTTTTTGTTTCATGCTCTTCTGTTCGGTTCGTTAGAGATAAATTCTGATTGCA
The DNA here is from genome assembly GCA_037144275.1 of Paludibacter sp. Lineage (GTDB taxonomy): Bacteria > Bacteroidota > Bacteroidia > Bacteroidales > Paludibacteraceae > Paludibacter. Next base: position 4,032 of record JBAWXD010000136.1, read on the forward strand.
AAGATATATAAAAAAAATTGGATATAAACAAGACCCTGAAGGACAAATGTTAAGCGGACTTATGAATAAATGTACTAATATAAAAAGCATAAACATTCAAAAAAAGCTTAGTTGTCACAAAATCAACTCTTTAATTCTGATTGCGAAATGAATGCATGATTTCCTGCTACCAGCTATTTATAAAAGTTTAACCAAGAATTCATTGCGCTCAATTTGATTGTCATTAACCGAATTGGACGAAATGAATGTTTATGAATTGAACTGTAACTAATCTGATTCAAGGATAAGCAACCGAAAATGAATGATTATACAAATAACTTTTAGTACTTTTGCAGCCGATTTTTGGTTCAAACAATCAAATAATTCATTGGTTCTAATTCGTGAATGAATACTATGAAGTTAGTTAAATTAAAATCCACTCTGGAAGCTGAAATACAGAACATAAAATCAGCCGGAAAAACAATTGGATTTGTACCTACGATGGGTGCTCTACATGCTGGTCATTTGGCATTGGTTTCAAAGGCGGTGAAGGAAAACGACATTTGTGTGGTGAGTATTTTTGTTAACCCCACTCAATTTAACAATTCCTCTGACCTCGAAAAATATCCACGTGATTTAAGTCGTGATGCAGCCTTGTTAGAAAGCAAAGGATGTAACATTATTTTTGCTCCTTCACCCGAAGAAATTTATGCTGAAAATGAATTGAATAGCCGTTTCGAATTTGACTTTGGAGGATTGGATAAGGTTATGGAAGGGAAATTTCGTCCCGGTCATTTCAATGGAGTGGTTCAGATTGTTAGCAAACTTTTCAGCCTGGTTCAGCCTGATAAGGCGTATTTTGGCGAAAAAGATTTTCAGCAACTAGCCATCATTCATCATCTGGTGAACAGCTTGAAAATTGCTGTTGAAATAGTTGATTGCCCTATCATTCGTGAACCGAGTGGACTGGCTATGAGTAGCCGGAATGAACGATTAACGACCGAACAGCGCAAAAAAGCGACAGAAATCTCTAAAGTTCTGTTTGAAAGTCGTAACTTTGCCCCGAATTTATCACCTGCTCAATTGATTCATTGGGTTAAAACAAACATTAATGAGGTTGAGGGACTTGAAGTTGAATATTTCGAAATTGTAAATTCAAAAACATTACAAACTCTTCAATCGTGGAATGAGCCTTCAGTAGGTTGCATTGCTGTTTTATGCGCTGAGGTAAGATTAATTGATAATATCATATACAATACAGTTGACAATTGACAGTTGACAATTGATAATTGAAATAAGAGTTAACTGCTAGCTGTTAACTGCAAACTGTAAACTAAATAATATGTTTGTACACGTTGTAAAGTCTAAGATTCACCGCGTTTCAGTCACTGAAGCAAATCTGAACTATATCGGAAGTATTACTATCGACGAAGATTTGATGGATGCCGCCAATGTGATTGCCAATGAGAAAGTGAGCATTGTGAACAATAACAATGGAGCTCGCCTGGAAACCTACGTCATTCCCGGTAAACGTGGATCTGGCGTTATTTGCCTGAATGGTGCTGCTGCCCGTTTGGTTCAACCCGGCGATATTATTATCATTATGGCTTATGCCATGATGGATTTTGAAGAGGCTAAAACATTCAAACCTGCCATAGTTTTCCCAGACACTGCTACTAATAAGATATTAGCCCCCTAAATCCCCCATAGGGGACTTAAATAATCAATTTTGTAAAATGAAGGCTGACACAATTTGCTACTTTTCTTCTATTTCTTATTCCTCCTTGAAGGGGTTTCGGGGCTTATGAAAGTCGTAATTATCAAATACAATGCAGGAAATATTCGTTCAGTGCTTTTTGCCTTGGAGAGAATTGGTGTAAATGCAGTTGTAACCGATGATCATGACGAAATTCGTGCAGCTGATCGGGTTATTTTTCCCGGAGTTGGCGAAGCTTCATCTGCAATGAAATATCTGAAAGAAAAAGGACTTGATAAATTGATTTGCTCATTGACTCAACCCGTTTTGGGGATTTGTTTAGGAATGCAGTTAATGTGTGCACATTCCGAAGAAAATGATACAGCTTGCTTAGGAATTTTCGACCAACAGGTAAAGCTTTTTCCACAAAATGGATTCAAAGTTCCTCAAATTGGCTGGAATAATATAACTGATTTAAAATCAGGCTTATTCGAAGGTGTAAACGAAGGCGCTTACATGTATTTTGTTCATAGTTATTTTGTTGAGAATTGTGACAATGCCATTGCCAAAACCGATTATGTAATTCAATACAGTTCTGCCATTCAAAAAAACAACTTCTTTGCCGTTCAATTTCATCCCGAAAAATCGGGTGAAGCAGGACAGAAAATTCTTGAAAACTTCATTTTTTCTAAATGACATTCGACTTACAGCATACCGACTTACATTCAAATGCCAGAGCCGGCATAATTACTACAGATCATGGCGTCATCGAAACGCCTATTTTTATGCCTGTGGGTACGGTTGCTTCAGTTAAAGCGGTACATCAACGTGAGCTTAAAGAAGATATTAAAGCTCAAATCATTCTCGGGAACACCTATCATTTGTATCTTCGCCCGGGAATTGATACCCTGGAGCGTGCCGGAGGATTACATAAATTCAATGGTTGGGATAAACCAATTCTGACTGACAGTGGTGGTTATCAGGTTTTTTCATTGTCTGAAAACCGAAAACTCAAGGAAGAAGGTGCTACATTCCGATCGCATATTGATGGAAGTAAACATCTTTTTACTCCGGAAAATGTGGTTGATATTCAGCGAATTATTGGTGCCGATATTATTATGGCTTTTGATGAATGTACGCCTGGAACAGCCGATTATCAATATGCAAAAAAATCGATGGATATGACTCATCGTTGGTTGGAGCGGGGTTTGAAACATTTTGACCAAACAGAATCGAAATACGGTTTTTCGCAAACCTATTTTCCGATTGTTCAGGGCTGTATTTATCCCGATTTACGTCGGCAATCCGCTGAATTCATAGCTTCACAAAATCGCGAAGGCAATGCCATTGGTGGTTTAGCAGTTGGTGAGCCTACTGAAATGATGTACGAGATGATAGAAGTGGTGAATGAAATACTTCCGAAGGAAAAACCACGTTATTTAATGGGAGTGGGGACGCCACAAAATATATTGGAAGGAATTGAACGTGGTGTGGATATGTTCGACTGTGTAATGCCAACCCGAAACGGACGAAATGGTATGATTTTTACGTCGCAGGGAATCATGAATATGAAGAATGAGCGATGGAAAAATGACTTCTCAGCACTTGATGAATACGGAACTTCGTATGTTGACCAGGCCTATTCTAAAGCTTACCTAAGACATTTGTTTATAAGTAAAGAGCTATTGGCTATGCAAATAGCATCCATTCATAATCTGGCTTTCTACCTTTGGTTGGTTGGCGAAGCAAGAAAACACATTCAACTTGGAGATTTTTCAGCTTGGAAAAAAGGAATGATGGAGCAACTTGGAAGACGTTTGTAAAATTTAAAAGTTGATTAAGTTGATAGGGTTGATTAAGCCTGAAGAATTTTAAAAGTTTGAAGATTTTGAGAGTTTGAGGAAAGAAAAGTTATAAAGAGCCTTTTCTTGCAATTTTCAAACGACAGAAACCTTATAAATTTAATCAATCCAATTAACCCCAATAAACAATATGAATTTAATCAACTAATTGACATAATTTACACAATCAACTTAATCAACCTTTCAAACTAAATAAACTTCTAACTGAAGATGAAAATCAATTACAGCACTTTTGGTTTAAAACGAATTGATACATACATTATCAAAAAGTTTTTGGGGACCTATTTTTTCTCCATTGCTATGATTTTGAGTATTGCTGTAGTTTTTGATTTAACCGAAAAGCTGGATAAGTTCTTCGAAAACAATGCCCCGCTTAAAGCGATAGTATTTGATTATTATCTGAACTTTATTCCTTTCTACATGAATATGTTCAGCCCACTGTTTACTTTTATTGCCGTTATTTTCTTTACCTCTAAAATGGCAAATAATACAGAAGTTATCGCCATTTTGGCAAGCGGAGTAAGTTTCAGGCGATTGATGCTGCCGTATTTTATTTCAGCCCTGGTAATTGCTTCGATTTCATTTACGATTGGTGGGTATATTATTCCGCCGGCCAATAAAAAAATGCTGAATTTCGAGGATAAATATGTACGGAAAATCAAGCAGGACAATGCCCGAAATGTACAAATGGAAGTTGAAAAGGGAGTCATAATGTACATCGAACGCTACGAAGTTTCTAATAATACCGGCTATCGCTTTTCGCTTGAAAAGTTTGAAAATAAAACCCTGGTCTCACGATTGACTGCGCAAACCATCACATGGGATTCGGCTTATCAATGGAAAATTACCGACTACCTGCAACGTGATTTTAATGGAATGCGTGAAAATATTACCAAAGGTGTATCAAAAGATACAACTATTTTAGTAAAACCGGAGGAGTTTTTTATTTCCGCTGCAGAAGCACCTCAATTGAATAATATTCAACTTGGAGCACTTCTAAGGAAACAACGGGACAGAGGAATTGGCAATATTCAGGGATTTGAAGATGAGTTTTATAAACGCTTTTCTATGCCACTTGCTGCTTTTATTATGACCTTAATAGGTGTTTCACTCTCCTCTCGGAAAGTTCGGGGTGGGATGGGCATCCATTTGGGTATTGGGCTGGCATTAAGTTCGTTGTATATTTTATTTTCCACTATGTCAACTTCTTTTTCTGTAAATGGAAGTATGTCTGCATTTACTGCCGTTTGGTTGCCAAATGTATTATTTTTGCTGATTGGTGTCTACCTTTACAATACTGCACCGAAATAAACAAGCCTCCTAAATCTACAGGGAAACTTTGTTGAGAACACAAAAAAAAGAAGTCAATCATTTAACAGAATAACTTCTTTTTTTTTTCAAAAGTCCCCCTGTGGGGGATTTAGTGAGCTTCTACTAACGTTCAGAATACTGTTTTTCGTAATAGTTTTTATAATCACCATTGATGATATTATCCATCCATTCCTGATTTTGCATATACCAGTCTACTGTTTTTTCAAGACCTTCTTCAAATTGCAGTGAAGGTTTCCAGCCCAGTTCACGTTGAAGTTTTGTAGAGTCAATAGCATAGCGTAAATCGTGTCCGGCACGGTCTTTTACGAATGTAATCAACTTTGCCGATTCACCTTCAGCACGACCAAGTTTTTTATCCATAATCTTGCACAATGCCTTTATCAAATCGATATTAGACCATTCGTTATTTCCGCCAATATTATACGTTTCGCCATTGTTTCCGTTGTGAAAAATGGTATCGATTGCCCGGGCATGATCGTTTACAAACAACCAGTCACGTACATTTTCACCTTTTCCATAAATAGGAATCGGACGACTATTTTTGATGTTATTGATTGAGAGAGGAATCAGCTTTTCAGGGAAATGATTCGCTCCATAATTATTCGAACAATTCGAAATTACAACCGGCAAACCATACGTGTCATGGAAAGCCCGTACAAAATGATCGGAAGAAGCTTTGCTTGCCGAATAAGGTGAGTGTGGATCGTAACTGGTTTCTTCGGTAAAGAAAGTACCGTCAAATTCCAAAGCACCATACACTTCGTCGGTGGAAACATGGTAAAACCGTTTGCCTTCCATATTGCCTTTCCAGCTTTCTTTGGCTGCATTCAACAGGATGCATGTACCAAAAACATTGGTTCTGATAAAGGCAAACGGATCAGTAATCGAACGGTCAACATGCGATTCGGCAGCTAAATGTACAACTCCATCAAATTGAGTCGTTGAAAATAATTCCGTTATAAACTTTTCGTCGGTAATGTCGCCCTTTACAAATTTATAATTTGGAGCTTTCGCCACATCTTTCAAATTTTCCAAATTTCCTGCATAAGTCAATGCATCTAAGTTTACGATTTGATAATCAGGGTATTTTGTTACAAATAATCGCACTACATGCGACC
>JBAWXD010000137.1:0-9971 GCA_037144275.1 Paludibacter sp.
AAGTATAGGTGCAGGTATTGCCATACACCGCTGCAATACGGGAACCTTTATTGCCAATTTTATAAAACAGATTTTGATCAATAGTCCATCCTGCAGTGCCTTCATCGGCATAAATGGCATAAACTTTATCGCCCAACGCACCAATATTGTGAAAATAGTTTCCACGAATGGTATCGCCACGCATCAGTTGATTTTTTCCGAGGAAAGCGTAGATTGCACCAAAATCGGCAAATTCCAACAATACATTACTGATATCGTTTTTCTCAATTTTGTGGTCATTCCCCGAAATGGTAATTGCTCCATGCGGTGCGTTGTACATTTTATTACCGATAATATTATTGCCAACGCCCGAAAGTGCAATGGCCGGAGTATATACCCGATTGTAAAATGCCCAATCGGAAATATCACAATCTTTTACCGTGTTATTTGCTTTTGTAAGTGTTTCAAAATTTCCACCATCAAGTGAAATGGCCATACCACCAATAGAATGTATCAGACAATTGTCTATCAAATTGTTAGTTCCTCTGATTGAAAGAGCCGAAATACCAAAATTCTGAAACTCACAGTTTTTAAAAACAATATTTTTACAATCAACTAAGGAAGCTGCCCTATATCTTCCAAATTCAAAAATTAAGTTTTCAAACCGGATATTACTAACTTTTTCCAGACTCATAAATTCCTGTGAATTAGTGGAAAGTTCTATTTTAGAAGTATTTACATCAAAATCAACCGGGGGATAGAAATATAATTTCCCAGATGTTCTGTCGATAAAATACTCGCCCGGCACATCAATTTCTTCCAATAAATTACAAGCAAAGAAAAAAGAATGTTCGGCAGTTAAATCGTACTTTTCATCAAATTCGAGGGTAATTGTTTTGTTTTCGGTATCTATTTTATTGACTTTATTGAGCGACCACGACCAGTCGCGGGAAAAAACACCATCCAACCATACATCTTTAGCTTCTTTCCATTTTTCTATGCGCGAATCGCTGTATAAGAATGAACCTCCCGTGCCGCTTGAAGTAGATTTAACGCTTTCGTCAAGGGGCATTTCCACCTTGTTTAATCCTTTATTTACAATCTTTTTTATTGCTATTATGGTCGTTCTGTTTTTCAACAAATTGGGATCACCGGCATTAGGATAACGAGCCAAAGTCATTCTATTTCCATTGCAGAAAAGCATTGGTGGTGCAATCCCGGAGCTTCTATTAAAACCTATACATTTTATTTCGCCCAAATCGGTGATTCCACCTTTTTTAAGATCAAATTCGAGTACTTTTTGTTGAGCTTCTGTACTGATAATTCTGTTTTTAGTATAATTATCAGAAATAGCTTTAAAAAAATGCTTATCCAGGGTTTTAGCTCCAGTCAATATAACTCTTTCATTTCCGGATATAATAATAGGTACATTTTGTTTTTCCGATTTTCCACCCCAAATTTTAATACTCTCATTCAGTGAATAAACTCCACTTTTAAAATCAATATATAAGGTATCGGAATTTGGCTCAGTTAAATGCGACTTTATTAGCTTTTTGAATGTCCCAACCCAATTTTTATCTTCGGTAGAAATTAGGTAATGCTTATTTCCGGCAAAAAGTATTTGAGCAGTTAAGCTAAAAAATAAACAGAATAGAAGGATGAAATTACGGTTCACGGTCAGGGATTTTGTTAAAGATCAAACTTGAGAGTAAAGGTTTAGCAACCATAACACTTGGTTACGGTCGCTAAACGTTTAATTTATTGATTATTGGATTGTTACTTTTTGAATAGTTTGTTTTTCATCAGCATTTGAGAAACGAACTAAATAAATTCCCCTTGAAAGCTTGGTATTTACCCTGTTTACTCCCTTTGCTTGAATAAGTTGAGCTCCCTGCAAATTGTAGATGCTGATTTCGCCTGTTTCAGAACAAATGACTTGTTTGTCTTCAACCCGAATTGAAACTCCAGTAGCAGTATTATTCAATCCTGTTCCTAAAGTGGTGGTTACAGGAACAGCCGAAGACCCTGCCGAATTAAAATAGCTAACATTATCACCTTTTGCAGTTACAGTATAAGTATAATTCGAATTTGCACTTAAACCGCTAACAAGCAGATTTAAAGTGCCTGCAATTACATTCACGGTTAATCCTACCTGAGCTGAAGTATTGTCAAAAACCATCACATCATAACTGCTGGCATTGCCAACTGCAGCCCAATTTGCAGTAAAACCCGATGCTGTGATACCTGAAGCACCGGTGCTCACATCGGGCGCTGGAAGAATTTTGAAACTCGAGACAATACTGTAATTTGTCCGGTTGTTATTAATTGCATACGCCCTGAAATAATAAGTTGTATTTGGCAACAGCGAACTCATTGTAGCCGAATAACTTCCATTACCAGTGCCTGGGTCAATGACAGTGGTATTTGATGTGGTCGGATTTCCAGTACTGGAAGCAAAACAAATACCACGGACTGTAACACCTGTTCCGGCTCCATCTGTCACGCTACAGTTTACAGTTGCTGAGCTGGAAGAAGCTTGAGAAAAGCTGCTCAAAAGCACCGTTGCACCACTTATTCCTGCAATAGCAAAAGCAGATTCTTCTGAATCAATAAAAGTCGTTCCGGAAGGTGCTACTGAAACTACAGTAACAATATATGAAGTATTAGCAGTTAATCCGGTAATAGAAGTGCTTGTTGTAGCTTGTCCTGCTGTATATAGTGAAGTCTTATATACTGAGGGTGAAGCATTGGTATATACATTTACATAATACCCAATTGCATTTGCAACCGTTGTCCAGTTGGCTGTAAATCCGGTTGTAGTGATAGCAGTAGGTGTTTGTACCGTAGGTGCTGTCAGTTTTGTAAAACTTGTTACCCAGGACAAAATTGGATAACCACCATTTCTATTGGGTGTTAAATCCGACTGCCAAACAGTTGGAGTTTGACTATTGTTAAGTGTAGTAGCATAAGTTTGTAACGTTGGAGCATCTGCCACTGATGTACCATCACTTGTTATTCCGTTTGTACCCGAACCAGCCAAAAAATAACTATTTGTTACTGTACCACCGGTATAAGTACCCGATAAACCAACAAGCTGAGCAGCTATTGGCTCTTTTATGTATCCGGTTATTGTTCCGGTGTTATAACAATTAAGTATGGTTCCAAAATACCGGGTGTTTACACTACCTACATAACCAAGAATTCCTCCTGCACAATAATTTGCTCCTGTAGTGGTAAGAGCTTTTATTGCTCCGGTATTGTAACAATTCGATATATTCAATACTGCCACCTGATTAGTCCCTGTATTATATCCATAGCCCACAATTCCACCTGAGGCACCATTTACTGTCCCATTGATTGTACCGGTATTAAAACATTTGTCAATACTTATGTTCCCGGTTGCACTACCTGCAATTCCTCCTACATCATTTGGTGAAGTAATTGCTCCCCGGTTATAACATGACCTTATATAACTAACATCCGATACACCATTTGTAATTAAACCCGTAAAAAGTCCAACAATCCCTCCTGTATACGGACTTGAATTTTGAGTTGATTTTACTGTACCTACGTTAGAACAGCCATCAATCGTTGAAACGCCATCTATTCTTCCTACTATTCCACCTGCGTTAGTGTATCCGGTTACATTAATCGTGTTTTTACAATTTGATAACTGAGTATAAACACATCTACCGGCAAGTGCAGAGGTATAGGTTGTGCCGGTTGCATAACTTGTTGTAACACTTCCCGAAGCGATTGTGATATTTTTAATGATTACATTTGCAGAAACAGTCCCCACAACATAACCAAATAAACCCTGTGGATTTCCAGAGGCAGTATTATTGATATAAATATTGTTGATAAGGTGATTATCACCATCAAATACTCCGGCAAATGCGGTAATTGTGGATGTGCCAATCGGTGTCCATGATTTTGTAGGTCCGTTTAAATCAATATCTGCTGTAAGTTTGTAGTAAATACCGGTCGTGTTTACATTCGAAGTCTGTGTTGTATTAGCCAATGTAACCAGATAGGCCAGTTGTTCGGCAGTTGCAATCTGATACGGATCACCCGATGTTCCTGTGCCACCTGCAAAGGATGCTGCTGCAGTTCCATCCCAAGGTGTAGCTATGGCAGAAATAGCCAGTACTGCACTAAATAATAAAGTAAGTAGTTTTTTCATGATTTCTAGTTTTTAAATAGTTGATTTCTTATTTTACAATCACTTTTATCGTTTTTATTCCATTTGATACAAAATACACACCCTTGTTGAGTGCTATTTCTTCAATATTTGATTTTGGAATAATTTGTATCAGATTCTGACCTAATGTATTGATAATTCTTAATTTAATTCCTGCACAGTCTTGTATTATTATGGCTTTATCTATACCGTAAACAAATAAATTGCTTTTAGCTAAATCTGATAGGGTTGTTTGATTATCATAAATAGCTTTCAGCGATTTTGGATCATAAAGCAAGTGCCAATTAGCTGCTAAAGTACTCGAAGAAAGTAAACCACTAATTGCTTTGGTTGCCGTGATTAATGGAATAGTATCTCTCAATTGTGGCGAATATGCAACCGAGAAATTAAGCGACAAACCTGAGATATCCAGTGTGCCATCAGCCGAAGCTAAATTTAGTTGGTCAAAATCTTTTCCGGCAGAGGCTTTTCCATTGGCATTGGCTATGTAATTCCCTGACAAAAAAAATATTCCACCCGTTGTGTTGGCATAATAATTCAGTTTGCCTATGCCTGAACCTCCCGGTGATATAATACCTGTACCACTGAAATTATCCGAAACAATGCCACAATATCCGGCTAATACACCCCCGTTATTGTTAAATGAAACATCATTGGAAATACCCGTACTGTCGTTTACTACGGCACTGGTTTTATTCTCAACGACTTTACCGATTCCTGTTTCAGAATTGCTAGAAGCACTATCAGTTTTGATTTTATTCAACGAACGTACTGCCATTTTACCCGAGCCATTACCACTTGTAGGTCGTTGAATTGAAAATAAACCCCAAATTTCAGCATGTGTAGCCACTCCGGTGTTAACAATTGCCTGAACCGTTATAATTTCGCCATCAGGATTAGCTGTTGAAGGGAAAGTATAGGTGTTAGGGTAAGGAAGTCCGGTTGTGGGGGTTAATTCTTTGTAGTTCGGAACGCCTCCCACTGACCAGCTAACACTGATTTTACCATTGTATTTCAGAATAATCCCTTCCCCTTTTCCTAAAAAACTGATGGGTTTTGCCAGCGAATCAGTAGTGTAAACCGGCACACCATACCAGTTCTTACTGACTGCCCAATATTGAGGAGTCCCAATTGGGTTGATCCCATCAAGGCGTGCATATTCAAGTCCTCCCGTTCCCACTAATCCTGTTAACGACATATCAGAAGCCGGTGCAGCTTGATCCAAACCCAGAATTACAACAGAAGATAGAGCATTTGCATACACTGCATGACCAATATCGGACGGATGTGTTCCATCTGTGAAAAAGGAGCTAAGTGTATAATCACCATTGATAAGTCCGGTGTTGATATTCGGCCCATTCAATACTTCGGTAATGCCATATTTAAGTGCCACTTTATGGAATGCTTCAACCGAAGGTGGAACAATTCCGTTAGCATAATAAGTGGTTTGAAAGTTTGCCATACTGCTGTAAAGGAAAACAATACTAATTTTTGGATTCTGATGAATAACCTGACGCACAATTCCTTCCATTCCATCAATGCGGTTCAAATCGGTTGAACTGGCATCATTTACTGCAAATTCCACTACCAAAAAATCAGGATTATGTGTCAAAAGTTGTGCTCCAACCCGATATGCTCCATAGGATGATGGTGTGCCGCCCACACCTGCATTGAACGAAGTGGCAGAACCGCCCCGCTTGATTATTTCGGCAATAATGGCTGCTGAAGATTTGGAATAATAACAATTGGAATAAGTACTGGCACCTGTTCCTTGTGTTATGGAACCGCCCAGATAACAAAGAGTTACAGGAAGTTTATTCCTTACTTTCTCGGCAAAAAAGCCAAGATTAGAAGTTCCAACTAATTGAACATCATTAACATTAGAAGTTTTAGTCCAGGGCGATGCAAAATTTACCGTTCCATTAGTGTTGTTATTAAATTGAGCTTTCCCGTTTCCGGTTAATCCTGAAATAGATCCTTTTCCAATTGTAATTGAACCAGAATTATTGAAAATGGTTTTGCCATCACCCAAACCAATGGCTCTGACTTGTGACCCGCTTGCACTAAATGTTATATTCCCTGAATTAGTAATGGTAGCAGTCGCTGTATTCGATTTTACGGTAATTCCTTCAGCTGTGTTATTTCCGTTAATAGTGATTGTTCCGCTGTTGCTTAGTTTGGTTGTTCCGCTTCCACCCATGTAAATACAGGCCTGCGACAAAAATCCGCCGATATTGAGTGTTCCGTTATTGCTAATCTCGTTGGTAATGCCGGTCGGTTCACTGTAAATGCCATTAGCACTTGCTCCACCCACATTTATCGTTCCATTATTTATCAATTTATTACCGAATGCAGTACCCAGATAAACCGGAGCTGAAGTGGTGGGGAAACCTGAACTATATGAATTCAGTGTCAAACCCGAACCAATTGTTAGTGAAGTTACAGCATTCAATGCATTGATTTTCATAAGTCCGTAAGGAACGTTATTTCCTGCATTGATAGTTCCTGTACCAGTCAAAGTGGGATTTCCTGCAGTTAATGCCAGGGCATAATTTCCTGCTGCTGCAGTTAAATTTACGGTTCCGTTAGTTGTAAAGTAAGGATTTGCGTCGGTTTGAGTAAAACTGATGCAACTTCCTGAATTGCCTGTAGCTGAGGTATTAATGTTAAATAATCCGGTTCCGGAATAGGTAGATGAAGCCACAAAGCTACCGCCGGCATTGACAAAAACAATTCCATTGGCTACGCCTGTGCCTGTACTAACCGTTAGTGAACCATTGTTTTCAATGGCAGCTCCCTGTAAAGAAATTTCAGTTTGGTTTTGAGTATCGGAATTTACGGTTAATGAACCTGTTGGAGTAATAGACAGTTTAGGTTGTGAAGTATCGGATGTAGTTTGGAGAATCAATTTATCAATTGCTCCGACATTAGTAGAAATAACAGGATTAACTCCACCAGTTATAACAACCTGATCTTTCGAACTTGGGACAGCATTTGATGACCAGTTGAGTGGGTTCGACCAGTTTGAGTCTGCATTTCCTGTCCAGTATATTGCTTCGGTGGCAGCAGCCGAGTAGGAATAAGTTGCATCATAATTGGCAGCATCCACCACTGTAAAAACCGCCAGATGATATTTAGTATTAGCATCTAAGCCACTCACAGATACGGTAGAACCATTACCACTGTAAACACAATAAGCAGAGGCATCATTCTGGAAGGAAGTTCCCGATCCAAAAACCGTATTTGCGCTATAAGCTGTTGGACTTAAGCTCGGAGTTCCGGTTGTGACGGTACTTGTGGCTTTCAGAAAAACCAGCGTCATCATGGTTGCACTGTTGTAAGAGTTTGGAAGATTCCAACTAATATCAGCGGTAGTACTAGCTGTTGAAGCTATATTTACCCCTTTTGCCTCGGCAGGTAAAGTCGCAACATTGATAGAAGGTACTGAAGTGCTGTTATAAACAATATTGGTCCCTGAATTGGTATAGGAATAAATTTTGTAATTATACATGGTTCCGGGAAGCATATTGCTGAATGAAGGAGCTGTAGTGGCTGTAGGAATTAACTTTATATTCGCCAAACCGCCAATAAAGGCAGTAACATCAAGGGGATCTATTGCATCTACCGGGTCAATAATTGTCCCATCGCTTGCTTTCATAAGGTATCCATCTGCAGTTATACCACCCACTATAGCCGGAGTCCAGTTAAGCTGAATGCTTGATGTAGTTATTGAACCCTTCGTTATATTTGAAACCTGATTGCTTGGTTTCAGCTTGGGTGCGGTCTCCCATTTCAGTATCGGATAACCAGCATTAATGCCATTTATATCATTTGTCCAAACCGACGGTACCTGATTGTTGTTTAATGTGTTTATAAAAGCTATGTCTTGTAATTCGGTAGCCAATTTTGAAGTTCCACCATTGGTATTGGTTACAGCCAGGGTACTTAAATAATAACTGTTTACTACCGAACCAGTTCCGTCGGTTGTAAGTGCACCTCCTTTTAGAGCTCCGGCAATGCCTTCAACAATTCCACCTGTTTTTGCCGCAGTAACAGCTCCTATATTATAACAATTTGTAATTGCCTGAAAGTATTTTAAGAGCGCATTGCCTCCAGGATAACCCAATATTCCACCGTTAATAGAACTTGTTGCACTCGAAGTCGTCTGTTTAACAACAGCAGTATTGTAACAATTCAATACATTAAAGTATGCACCATAGCCATACCCCACAATTCCTCCCGCATCTACACTAGCAGCCGATATAGTTCCTTTATTGAAACATTCTTTAATAGTTAAGATTCCAGAACTGGCACTTCCTGCTATTCCTCCCGCGTTACTTACTGCTGTAATAGCTCCGGTATTGTAGCAGTAACGAATATAACTGGTATTACCAGTGGTGGCAACGACCGCATTACCTGCAATACCGCCCACATGTAGTCCGGCACCCGAACTAGATATTGCTCCTGAGTTTGAACAATACTCAACAACACAGGTACCTGTACCCAAAGTGCCAACTATTCCGGCTACCTGACTAACTCCCTTAATATTAATTGCATTTTTACAATTAATAAACTGAGCGTAAGCTGCTCTTCCTGCAAAAGCTCCGGCAGTTGAACCAGAATTAGTGACTGTGATTGAACCGGATGTAATAGTCAGGTTTTTGATAATTATATTTGCAGTAGCCGTTCCGGTTGGATACCCAAATAAGCCGGTATAAACCGTGCTGGCATCATTGATATAAATATTGCTAATGCTATGATTGTCACCATCAAAGGCTCCGGCAAAAGCTGTAGCTGTGGCTATTCCAATCGGTGTCCAGCTTTTTGTAGGACCATTTAAATCAATATCAGTTGTAAGTTTGTAATATTTCCCTGCCGTATTGGCATTGGCTGTTTGAGGCGAAGCATTTGCCAGCGAAGCTAAATAAGCAAGTTCTTCTCCGCTGCCAATTAAATAGGGTGTAGCCTGTGAACCATTACCACCGGAAAAGCCGGTAGCAATGTTTCCAGTCCAGGGAGTAGCATTAATTGATATCGTAATGCAAATGAGCACAATCAGTTGGGTAATTCGTTTCATTTAAAACAGTTATTCGCTATTGCACAATTATTTTAGATACAGAACATCTTAAACCATCCGAAATTTTAGCAAAATAAAGCCCTGAATGACTTACATTTGAACTTAAATGTGATTGAGTAACTTTTTGGTGGTCAATGAGACTACCATTGATAGAATAGAGTGATAAATCATAGCTGTTAACTTCATTAAAATCAACCTGTATGGTTTTACCAACTGAATATACTTTCAAATCTTGAAATTCAATATTGTTAACTGCAGTATTAAGTGCAGGAACAGGTAGTAGTTGCCATGTTAAAATTGGATTCCCGGCATTAATGCTAGTTGCGTCGGCACTCCAAACCGCAGGGCTCTGACCGTTATTTAACAAACTAGCAGCAGCCATAAGATCGGTTGAGGCCAACCCTGTACCACCATTCGAAGAGGCAGAAGTTAAAGTATTTAAGAAATAACAATTGCTGGGTGCAACAGCCCATCCTGCTGGTGCTCCTGTAGTGTAATAATAGCCCAAAATTACCTGAGCCCCGTTAGTATTTGTAACATTACCGGTGTTATAACAATTTGAAAGAGTGTAATACCATTTGGCAGAGGTATATCCTAATATTCCACCTGAAGTATATGGAACACTGGTTGAAGATTTTGGCGATGTGGTAGATACATTTGCAGTATTATAACAGTTGCTGATAATTGTTTTCATTGTTCCTGGTGATGCAGTTG
>JBAWXD010000138.1:0-9737 GCA_037144275.1 Paludibacter sp.
AATTAATTGAAACTGCAAAAGTACAACAATTTCTTTATTCATTTACCGACAAAATAAATCAAAAGATAATTCTTAATGCAATTCCACCCGGGTAAGTACTTATAAAATATTCGGGTTGTAATTTATAAGTAAGAGCATTTGGTGCTGATTTATATTTTTTACAGTATTTTTGATAATCTTTAAAATTGTTAGTAATAAATTGTATTGTTTTTACTATCAGTAACTTAAAATCCAAAAATACCCCCTGATATTTCCGTGGAAAATACTGTGCTTACTGTAAATCATAAAAAAATAATTTCATTGAATAAATGATTTATTTTTAATAATAATTATAAACGCATTTAGTTATGAAAAAGTTTAATCAGTCTATACAAAAACGGAATTATTTTAGTTTTATTATTTTGTTTGGCAAATTTAGGATTTACAGAAATATTTTCGTTTAAATAGACATTATATATTTTAAATATCGTAAATTTGCAGCGAATTAAAAATTATGAAATTGAATATGAAAAAGCAGTCTACCTATCTGATTTTAATTACATTAGCTACATTATTTTTCTTTTCTTGTTCTCAAAGAACCATCAAAACTGATGAAAAGGACATGCTGAAAAAGTTTTATTTAACATCTGATACAACAAAAGGAGCACTTAGCGTTGATATAGAAGTTGAAATTCCCGTTGCTTTTGCCGATAGTAATGTGTTAAAGTGCATTCGTAAAACAATTATCACGAATCTTTTTGGCGAAGATTATGTTTCACACGCCAACGATTCACTGGTTCAGTTATTTTGTGAGGAACTTCATGCCGATTATAAAGCAAATAATGCGCCCTTAATCAATGTAAAAGACAGTTCAAATAAATACTCGTTCAATAATGAACATACTTTAAACGGCTACAGTTTGCTGAGCGATAAGAAAATCTATGTGTATGGCATCGAACGCTATGTGGATATGGGTGGAGCTCACGGACTTGAAACCCGTAATTTTTACAACTTCGATCTCAAAACAGGAAGTCTGATAACTGAAAAGGATATTTTTAAACCAAATTTCGAGTTTGGACTGGTTGAACTAATCAAGAAACGAATTGTTGAGGACAGCAAAGATTCAACCGATATGGAACCGATCATGGACATTGAAGATACCGATTTCTGGACTGAATCCATTAAGCCAAATGCTAACTTCTACATAACCGACGAAGGAATTAATTACGTATTCAATCCTTATGAAATTGCACCCTATTATATGGGTCAGACCGAGGTTATCCTACCCTATAACCGCCTGAAAGACTTTCTTAAGCCTAACAGCATAATTTCTTATCTTGTTGAAAAACAGATTAAATAATAAACCCGAACCACCCGAGATGAATTCCTTCTTTGATCTTCTGAAATCCAGACGCAGTATCCGAAAATATAAAGCTACAGCGGTTGAATCTGATAAAATTCAGAAAATAACCACGGCTGCATTAATGTCGCCTGCCTCTAAACACAGTAATCCCTGGGAATTTATAGTGGTTCAGGATAAAGAAACACTTCTCAAATTATCCCAAAGCCGACAACACGGCTCACATTTTTTAGCGGATGCACCCTTGGGAATTGTTGTAACGGCAGATACAACCAAAAGTGATGTGTGGATGGAAGATGCCTCTATTGCTGCCATTATCATGCAATTACAAGTACTGGAACTGGGGTTGGGAAGTTGCTGGATTCAGGTATACGGACGAAAAAAAGAAGATGACATATTCTCAGAAACCTATGTTCGCTATTTATTATCAATTCCCGAACATTTTGCTGTTTTATGTATACTTTCTATTGGTTATCCCGATGAAGAGCGGAAACCCCATGACGAAAGTAAATTGGCAATTGAAAAAATTCACAAGGACTTATTCTGATCCAACAATATTCAACCCTTAAATTCAGTACTATGGCGACAGTAAAAAGAGACAATCGTCTGGCATGGGGTATTACCCTGCTTTTCTTTGGTAGTTTATTCTTAATAAAACAATTACACATTCTTCCCGAGAGTCTGGCAAACATCATTTTCGATTTTAAAAATTATCCCTTATTTATGGGAATTATTTTTCTGCTGTTTAATTCAAACAAAACAGCCGGAATTGTGCTCATAGTGCTTGGCCTGCTCTTCAGATTATCCGAAATCATTCAGATTACCCGACATATATCCGATTTTGTGTGGCCGGTATTGCTCATTATAGCTGGTGGCGTAATGGTGCTTGGCAACAAAAAAGGAAAATGGTGAGAATTCTTTAGTGACTCTTAAATTTATTCAGAAATATTGAAATCACAAAATTCAATGGAAGTAGTTTTTATCGGCTCGGGAAATGTTGCAACACAGTTGGGTTTGGCACTCAAAGCAAAAGGGGTAATTATCAAACAGGTATATAGCAAAAGCTATGCGAATGCTGAAATATTGGCTAAAAAACTGGATGCTGAAGCTACATCAGATACGGCTGATATTTATATGGATGCTGATTTTTATTTCTACGCATTGAAAGACACTGCCTTGCGTTCTACCTTAAAAAAGTTAGAAATACCTTCAGGAATTCATGTTCATACCGGTGGTAGTATCTCTATTCGCGAATTTGAAGGTTTTATGACAAGATTTGGCGTTTTTTATCCGCTTCAGACTTTCTCCGTTAATAAGCTGGTTGATTTCAGCGTTATTCCTATCTGTATCGAAGCGTGTAATCAGGATGTAGAGGAAAAACTAACTGCTTTGGGCGGTTTAATCTCTCAGAAAGTAATTCTGCTAAACTCCGAAAGCCGAAGAAAGCTGCATTTGGCAGCTGTATTTGCTTGTAATTTCAGTAATTATATGTACGATGTAGCTTCGCAAATACTTGAGAGTTCGGGTATTCCATTTGATATTATGTATCCGCTTATTACTGAAACAACTGAAAAGATTAAAACAATGAAACCCTATGAGGCTCAAACCGGACCTGCTGTGCGGCTGGATGATGCCACTATTGCGAAACATCTCGACATGTTGAGTAAAAAAAAGGATTTTAAAAACATCTATAAAGTATTGACTAAAAGCATAAACAATCGTCACAAATACAAAAATTAGCATGTTGGATTTTCTGAAAGTAATACGATACAAAAATCTCCTGTTTATTGCATTCATACAACTTGTTATGCAAAAGCTGGTGATTGTACCTATTCTGCAGACTTTCGGATTTCAGACCACATTTAATAATTCCCTTCTGTTTTTACTCATTGCTTCCACCGTTTTGATTGCAGCCGGTGGCTATGTATTGAACGACTATTTTGATATTAAGATAGATGCTATCAACCGACCTGAGAAGCAACTGGTGGGCACTAAAATTAGTCGACAGTCAGCCATGCTTATGCATCAGATTCTTACCGGACTGGGTATTCTTGTCGGTCTGTTACTTGCTTATTTTACCCAAAGTTTCACGCTTGGTTTTATCTATATTGTGATACCAGGCTTATTGTGGTTTTATTCAGCCAGTTATAAACGTCAGTTTATTGTTGGTAATGTGGTTATATCGTTTATTACTTCCATCACAATTCTTATTGTTGCCATAGCGCAAATTGCAGATTTACAAAAAGAATTTGGGAAACTGATTTTTGAAACAGCTATTCCACATCAAATTTATGCCTGGTTGGGAGCTTTTTCCATTTTCGCTTTTCTGTGTAACTGGATTCGGGAGATTATCAAAGATATGGAAGATGAGCGTGGTGACAGGGAACTGGAATGCCATACTATGCCAATAATTTGGGGGATTAAGAAAACAAAATGGTTTATATATGGTTTAATAACTGTAACCGTCATCGGATTATTTGCTGCAAATGCTCTGTTTATTCCATTTGAAGGAACTTTGACCCTGCGCTATATTATTTTCGGACTGCTTCTTCCATTGGCGGTTTTATGCTATCTGATGGCTATGGCTAAATCGCGCGAAGATTTTAATCAGGCAGCCAGTATGTTGAAAATCATTATGTTGGTTGGTGTTTTATACGGTTTTATTTTTTATTATCTCCAGGCCAGGACATTTGGAATCAGCCTGTTTAATTTATTTATTGTAAAATAAAATATTGTTATCCGAAGCATAAGTAATTGCCTCATTTTTACATTTTCACATTGTCTCATTTTCAAATTGACACATTTTCATATTAACCCCACACTACATTGTATCCACCATCGCTTGCGCATTTAGAAAATTACCACATTATTCTGGCTTCGCAGTCTCCGCGTCGTCACGAGCTTCTGAGTGGTTTAAATATCCCTTTCGAAGTTCAGAACATTAATGTCGAAGAAAATTATCCGGCTCAGATGGTAGGTGTTGATATTCCTATGTTTTTGGCTGAGAAAAAGGCAAAAGCTTATATTAAGAAAATGACTGAGCATAGCTTGCTGATTACTGCTGATACTATTGTGTGGCACGAAGGTACTGTATTCAATAAGCCCAAAGACAGAGCTGATGCAACAAGAATGTTGAATGCACTTTCAGGTAAAACGCACGAAGTGATTACAGGTGTTTGTATTAGTACCCTGACTAAACGAAAAACTTTTCATGTCATTTCGGAAGTTCACTTTGCCCACCTGACAACGGATGAAATAGAATATTATCTCGACCATTACAAACCTTATGACAAAGCAGGAGCTTACGGAGTGCAGGAATGGATTGGCTTTATCGGCGTGGAACATATCGAAGGTTCGTACTTCAACGTGATGGGATTACCTATTCAGCGATTGTATACGGAGCTAAAACGATGGGGAAAGGGATAGTAAACTTTTAACAATCCCGATTCTCGGGATGTCGCAAGCTCCATAAGCAGTAGGCAGTAGCAGTAATTTCACATTAGTGGCAATTGCCGCTCGGTTTACCGCTTGGCTTGACAAGAATCACATTCTTTTCCTTCGGCCTTTTCAAAAGCTTCTTTTCCCTCTGAAACTGAAAAGTAAATCAAGCCGGCTGTACCAATCAGGTCGGCATACATAAAACCCGTGAATTCGTAAATCAGACTTGCAACAAGCAATACCACCGACATATAAACGCATACTTTTGTGCAGTTACTGTCAGCAATAATGGCTGCCGAATTTAATTCTTTTCCAATTTTCTTTTTGGCATTCATCAACCAAATCATAACAAGGATGGAAATAAGCGAAATTACAACTCCCCAAACAGTCGTTTCGGGTTTGTGATGCTGAACAAGATTGATTATAATTCCGGCAAGCAAGCCAACTGATAAGAGATAAAACGAAGTGCCTGTAACTTTCAGTGCATTGATTTCAAATTTACTTTTGGAACTTTCGGGATATAGCCTGATTCTGCTAATCATAATGGCAATGCCAATGCCCGAAACTACTTCAATGAAACTATCAAGCCCGAAACCAAACAAAGTCAGTGTTTCGTCGGCATAACCCATTGCCATGGAAACAATTCCTTCCACAATATTATAGAATATTGTAAACAGACTTAATAAATAGGCTTTCCGGTATAGTTGATCTGTGTTCATTCAGGTTGAATTATCACCTTATATTCAATAGTTTATGCGTTTGAAGTGAAAGCCGCCATTGCGGATGTTGTTTCACATAATCAATAGCATAAACGATATTCTCGTCACTTAGTTCAAAGCGTTTCTTTTCTTCACCTAAAAACAAAGGGCTGACAAAATAATGTTCGGCAATGGGTAAGTCTGAAATTTCAGGCAACTTTTCAGCAGCTCCAAGCGGATAGCGAAACTCATTGACCTTTGTAAAATTCCTATGTAAAACTGCAGGACTGACTTTGGGACTACAGGAAATATACTGAATACGCGAAGGAACAGGATTAGAACCGTTGGTTTCAATGCAATTATAGTATTCAGAGAAAAACGTCAATACTTCGTCGGTCAGTTGCAAAGTAGGTTCACCGCCGGTCCATATCAGCATATTATTGGGATAATCTTCCGGTTTTGAAAGCGATCTTACTTCGTCTAAAATCTGTTTGACGGTCATTTCTGTTCCAACCGACCAATCGGTATCGCAGAACCAGCAATTTTTATTACAATTGGCCAACCGAACAAATACAGCTGATTTTCCGGTATTGGCACCCTCACCCTGTATGGAATGAAAAATTTCCACCACTTTCAGCATCGCATCCAATCCCGATTCAGGCTTCATACCGACAATTCGTTTTCGGAGTTTCGCTCATTTCCACGGCAAACAATAAGGGAAAGAGGGGTTTAAACAAATCAAAAATGTATTTGCTCATATTTTCCACCGAAGTCTGAAAGTCGAATACTTCATTCAAATTGCGGTGATCCAGCACCGTATGCACCCAGTCGGTGATGGGCTGTAAATCGTTGTAATCCTGCACAAAACCATCCTTATTCGGAGCATTTGCCTTTAGAAAAACCCGTATGGTATAATTATGACCGTGAAGCCTTCCACAGGGATGATTATCGGATAAACCCTCTAACTGATGACTTGCGGAAAAATAAAATTCTTTGGATATGGTAAACATAGTGTAATTGTTGTCTTTTCTAATTGCCTACAAAAGTAGCAAATAAAACTGTTTACTAAAAACAATGATTCGTGCAGCAATGTTCATTCTCGTCCACTTTTGCAACAAGGAGTATTTAGATATCTTTGAATGTTTGCTACTAAATTCTTTTTCAGTAAAACCTGGCAGAATAGCCTGCTAAAACAATTCATCAAGCAAGCAAGCAATCCAAAAGCAGGAAATCGTCGCCAATAAACAGAATAAAAGCTATCAAGGCAGGTATTATACCCATTCTGCTAATTTGAAGGCAAACGTGATGAATATTGTTTAAGCCCGACTTTTTGACGATATTTCTGAAATGTGTTTTAATTGTTTCAGGACTAATATTCAGATTGTCAGCAATATAAACTTTTTCGAGACCTTTATTCACTTCCTCAGCCACTTCTATTTCGCGTTTCGTAAAGTAGGTAAATTCGTTCCGGTCAAATATTTTGCTCTTTCGTATTAAATCAAAGGGTTCGGCCCAAATGACAGGATGTAGTATTTTCGCTGCTGATAATTCGAAAGGCGAATATTTGCAATGCATCATCACAAGCCAGGGATTTCCTTTATCATTACATAGCAGTACTTTGAAGCGGATACAAAAATATTCAAATTTCCCCGCTTTATTCTTTAATCTAATCGAATAACAGGCACTGAATTCTTTCGCACGTTTGGCGGGTAATTGTAGCAAAAACTGAAGTGCTGCCAATACAAACCGGAACGAAAAAAGCTGATCGTCGGGCTGTATAAGTTCATTGAGTAGAGCATAATCAAGCGGCTGATGAGCATAAAGTGCCGTTTTGAAAAGCTTTTTTTCAAAAATAGAATGTGTAGAACAAAATAAGCCCTCATTCAAATCGAATATATGATAACTCTGGTTATGAATGGGAGCTAACAATTCAGATGAATTCGATAAATACATTTTCTGCAGCTTCATTTCAGCACTTACATGACAATGATAATTTGATAAAAGATTCTTTATTTCATCTATCAATACGCTGATTTCCAATTGTTTATTCATAGTTTATATTTTAAGCTGTTTTATTTCGCAAATATAGAAAAAATAATTATATTAATTAACCAAAAAAATTAATTAAGTAAAAAAATCCCCCTTTTGAGGTATTTTTTTACAGTAAAATACTCCATTTCTTTACAGCACGAAAAATAACATAGTTATTGAGCTGGACCTAATGCAAATAGAAAATGAAAAATGGCTTCATTAGAGGATTTTTTGTACTGACTCAAAGGATATTCCGTACTCAGAAACTCATTTTACTAACTCAGAATAAAGCATTCAGTACACAGAATAAAATATTCGAAACACAGAATATGACATTCATGACACAGAATACGATATGCCTGACACAGAATACGATATTCCTGATACAGAATAAAGCATTCTGTACACAGAATAGGATATTTCTTAAACAGAAAATCATATTCTTAGTATAGAATACAAGAAAATAAATAAATTTTCGAAAGATATAATGCTTAAAATAAGCAGCGATTAAAACCTTTTTTCAAAACTTAAAGTATTCATTTTAAAACAAAAAAATTATGGCAAAATCAAAAGTAATTATGGATTATTCCACCAATCGGTATTCCGACAGTGAATTTGGAGTGAAAACAGAAACCATTGCTACCAGCCTGGCTGACAATCCCGATTTTCAGACACTGAAGGATAAATCAACTGAAATTAAAACACAGGGTGATATCTTCAGAGCTTTATTGGCACGCATGCCCGAAGGTAACAAACAGCTTACATTAGCTAAAAACCAGTCGCGTAGCTTACTTGAAGGTATTCTGAACGATACGGCAATAAAAGTACAGGATTTAAGTGGCGGGGATGAAAAACTGATTCTCAGCACGGGTTTTGACATAAAACGAAAACCGGCACCAGTGGGCTTGCTCGATCGGATAGAATCGGTGCTAGCTAACCCCGGACCTCACCGTGGAAGTTTGGAAATAAGTTGGGAAGTAATACCCAATGCATATTTGTACGAAATTGAGTATTGCGAAGCACCTGTTACCGACGACAGCAAATGGACACATAGCTCCAACACCAAACGCAAAGTGGTGATTGACGGATTAGTACGTGGCAAAGCCTACGCTATCAAAGTGGCAGCAGCAGGTTCAGACCCCGGACGGGTGTGGAGCGACGAAATTATAAGCTACGTGATGTAGTGCATGTTGCCTTTGTCGTTTTGTTTAGCCCCGGCCACCCTGCCGGGGCTTTTTTATCTATTCAGCAGTTTATTTCAGTTTATTTAAAAAATTTTATCTAAATGCTTGCTGCTGTTAAATGTATTTTTTATCTTTGGGGGCGGAAAATTAGAAACAGTTATGAAAGCTACGAAAATCAACCATCGAAACGAAACACGAATTCGTGTTGATTTTCCGTATAATCAGGAATTGGTTTCGAAACTACGACAAATACCCGATACTCGTTGGAGTAAAACTATGGGTGCATGGCATTTGCCGTACACGAAAGAGTCTTTTGTGCAGTTGAAAGAGTTGTTTCCGGATGTGGAATATGAATCAGTATCCGTAGTGACAGGTCGCGACCTGTCATTAAAAAAAGATACATCCCAATTAGAAATAGATGCTGCAGCCCGATTAAAGAAAAACGAGGAAAATTTGGTACAGAAAGATGAATCTGCCGACCATTTTGAAAGAAGTGCTAAACTTGTTTTGCAGAAATCTCCGAAATTAATTGACAAGTCAACTGTGGAGGTTGAAATTACGGTTACTCCCATGCATTTGTATGTGAAACTGCCTAAGAATGAAACCGATATTCAGTTCCTGAAATCGTTCAGATACCACAAATGGGATAATGCAAATTATCAATGGGTGATACCTAATTACAATCGGAATCTGAGTTTGTTGCAATCGTACTTCGGAACTCGCAGGTTGCAGGTAAATGAAAAGGTTTCGCTTCGGGTTACAGGTAATACGGATCAGCCAATCGTTGAAAGAGGGCAGTTTTTGTCTGTGAATGTACATAACCGAACACTTAAATTGTATTTTGGATATAATAAGGCATTGATAGATGCTATCAAACGCTTGGCATTGTGCAAGTGGAATGGTATAGAAAATTGCTGGACATTGCCTTACAGTGAGCCATCAATAAAATATATACGTGAGTTTGCATTGGCAAAAGGACTGGAATGGATTTAAAGGGAAGAAAAGAAACAGAAAGTATTGCCCGGTAACCGAAGCGAAGCCATGGTG
>JBAWXD010000139.1:0-9722 GCA_037144275.1 Paludibacter sp.
AGTTGGACATCCTTGTCAAGTGTAGCGGGAAAACCTGACTTATTTTTGGACTTGTCAATGATTTCCCAACCCGACCAGTTTTTGTGATTGTTGCGGGAAATACCTTTGTAAGTTTCACCTCCCTGATCATCAAGGTCGTTGACGTAACCACCTTCGTGGATAAGCATTTTTTGAAATGCGGTTTTAAATTCTGCCATAATTAAATTGATTTTAGAACCATGAGCCTTCTCCCTATAACTATTGGAAAAGAAGCTCAATGGTTGTGATTAATAAACGGCAAAATTGGGAAGAATGAAAAATATAAAAGCACAAGTTGGGAGATGTTTTTTTTGATTATGGCTCGAAAGGTGGACTGGAAAGGGATTTTCAAAAGGATTTTTTTCTAAAAATAGGAACTCAACTTGGGAATTATCGCTACAACTACCTCTAAATTCCTTAGAAGTGGATTTTTAACAATAAATCACGGTTTATATTGATCTAAATCGAAAAAAAATGGATATAAATCAGGTTTTATTTATAAAAAAGAAATTCCCAAACTTGGGAAAAGCTTGGGAAATATTGAAACATATTATAAATGAATTATTTTATCAAATAAGCTGATATTCAGCTTGTAATATACAATTTATGAAAGATTGATTGTTGACTAATTTCCATTTGGATTCACCCTCGTACTTGGGAAACAAGGGAATTCCGTCGCCTAGCATAACAGGCACATAATTAATAATCAGTTTATCAATCAGTTTATACTTTAAAAGAGAAGCGGTTAAAATGCCGCCACCCAGCAACCAGATATTTTTGCCATCAAGTTCTTTGAGCTTTTTGATTTCGTTTATCGCATTCTGTTTTATAAAGCTTACTTCTTTGTGAAGTTCCATTGATTTTTGAGAAACGACATATATTTCTTTCCCCTTGAATGGCATTTCTACATCCATGCATGATAATTCGTAATACGTATTTCCGCCCATGATAACCGTGTCAATTGAATCATAGAACAGATTTTTTCCATAATCTTCCCGTTCAGGATTTGAAATTGTAGTCAGCATATCAAAGCCCCCATAAATAGGAGCCAAATAGCCGTCCAACGAAACGGTCGTGTATAATATAAGTTCTCTCATGCTTGCAAAGTTTGTGATTTATGTAAATAAAAAAACGTGGACTCATAACTGTTTTTCACGAGGCATCGGCATACCCACAGACGAAACAGAATAAGTCCACGCATACGTTGAGCATGCATGAACATTCTGCTTTTGGTCTCGTCTGTTTTTTGAAAATTGCCGATTTTCGTGAGAGACGTTCAGCGAACGTTATGTCAGAATCTAAATGTTATTTCAATACTTATCCTTATATATTTTTTAATAGACTATTATTTTTTCTTTTTTTTATCAGAATCAGCTTTAATCATTCTTTCAGTCAGATTATCATTTAAACGGTCAAGAAACAGAGTTCGACTTCCTTTGCGTTCTCTGATTTCCAAATAAATACGATAGATATCGCCAATGTCTACATTAAAAACATCCTCAACATAAGAAGTAAGAACTTTCAAATTTATATTTCCGTGATTTATACACTTTGCTGTGTCCAATGCATAAATCAACTCTACCAAATCCGTTTTACTTGCCGTCCAGGTCTCACGAGTTTTTAGTCCTGTACAAACTTCGTGTCCTATTTCAGAGTCTTTTTTCAATTTGACAAGCTGCGAATTGATATATTGTTCGAGGAAATCATTCGCGATGATTTTTGCTATTTTATAATCATACCCTGTTGAGAACCTTACGTCACGTTCGAAATAAAAACAGGCAATATTTAGAGGTATATCGCAATCCCTATTCCTCAAAAAGTAAATCCTATCAAAATGAATGCAACCTGTACGATAATAATGATAAATCTCAATGTTCCGATCAAAGTAATGTTTCAACCTATCCAATTCTGCCAGAAAATAGTTCTCTACAGTTGAACAGCTTCCTTTGGGACGATTCATTTCAATCTTGTAAACTGACATATAATAAATCTGTTTACTTATTATTTTCGGCTTTATTTCTTTGAAAAACAGAATTTCTTCCTCTTCCGTTTTAAAATCGTATTGTACTATGAAACTTTTTAATTCCCCAAGTTTAGATTCAAGAAACGTTAAGATTTGAGTTGACTTAGTTATTTCATTCTTTTCATCTCGTTCAATCTTATTTATTTGCTTTTCTATTTCGTCAAGTTGTAAATTTGTAAATTTCTCCATGAAACTAAATTTGATATAATTCCCATCATGATTTCTTCTTTTGATAATATTTACTCATCGCTGGTTCACAATGAGGTATAACAATTTATGCACAATATCAAAAATAGAATTTATTAACTATTTGTCTGTTTAAAAATCAGCATTTCAAAATATTTGTTCTCAGTCCATGAAAATCCTGCAATAAAAGTTCAAGTTTAGCAGCAATGATTTCAATGCCACCTGCTATATCCGATTCAATATTCAAGGGCATAACAGGGTCGTGTAAAGATAACCGAAGTAAAAACCACCCTTTTTCGTTGGAGGAAGTACAGCGCACCCGTAAACCCTCGTAATTTGGAGAAACTACTTCCCAACCATCCATTTTTAGAACTTCTTTTTCGAGTTCGGCTAAAACTTGTTTTCCGTAAATTACAAAATCTTCTTCTAAAATATTAAAGCGCAATTCTGTGCTCTCAACAGGTTGTTCCAACTTTGTTATCAAATCAGTAAGAGTACATCCTTTTGCATTTAGTTTTGCCATTTCTACCAATAATTTAGCAACCAAATATGCTCCATCGTCAAGAAAATAATTTTCCTTTAAAGCAGCGTGACCGGAAGTTTCGATGGCTAACCAGCTTTCTTGGCCAAGTGAATTCAGTTTGATTGACTCATTAATCACATTTTTATAGCCACGTTGGAAGCGGTGATGCTTACCTTTTAATTCTTGTTCAATAAATTTGGTCAGACCATCAGAAGTAATGGAGTCGGTAACTATGGTGCTTCCGGGATGCTCTGTAAGTATTACAGCCGAAATCATGGCAATCAATGCATTCCGATTCACCGGATTTCCCTTTGAATCGACAATTGCCGACCTGTCCACATCGGTGTCAAATATTACTCCAAGGTCGGCTTTCTCTCTCACTACTGCATCACAAATGGATTGCATAGCCTCTTTGTCTTCGGGATTGGGTACGTGGTTAGGGAAATTCCCGTCAGGATTTAAAAACTGACTTCCACTTGTATCTGCTCCAAGCTGATCGAGCACTTTTGAAGCAAAGAAACCACCTGCACCATTACCAGCATCAACTATTATTTTCAACCCTTGAAGCGGTTTCTCATAATTTGATACAATACAGGCCTTTTTGCGAATATAATCAACTAAGAATGAAGCGTATTCGTCAATAAAATTCCATGATTCAACAGAATGATTACTTTCAATTCCATTAAAATAATTCTCCCCCGCAATACTCAATATATGTGTAATGTCTTTTTTATCAAGGCCACCTTTGTTTGTGAAAAATTTGAATCCGTTACGGTTATATGGCAGATGGCTGGCAGTAATCATAACTCCTGCAGTTACTGACTTTCCTGCAGAAACAGTTGTCATAAACATGGCAGGGGTAGAAGCCAGTCCACAATCAAAAACTTTAGCACCAGCAAGCAACAAGCCCTTAATAAATGCTTTTTTTAAATCTTTACCCGAAATCCGCGAGTCCATTCCTACTGCTACAGAAATAGCTGTATGAGTTGTGTTAATTTTCAACCATAGTACAAAAGATTTTCCTAACATTTCAGCCACTTCAGGAGTCAAATTCACTTCTTCCCCTATAACTCCATCTAATGCAATTCCCCGTATATCCGATCCGTTTTGTAATTTTTTCCAATTCATATTATTTAGTATAGTCGTGAGAATCTGGCAAGAATTTTAAAATTCTTACCAGATTATTTTATTTAAAACATTGCTTTTACTTCTTCATAAATATTTTTTGCTGTGAAGCCAAGCTTCTCATCCAGCACTTTGAAATGGAATATATACTTTTGCTGTAATATTTATCGGAATTAAAGTCTTTAATTCGAGGTTATTACTTCTGGTTTTTTTCCATTCAGAATCAATTTTCCCTTTGGGAGAGAAAATACTTGCAATAAAAAAAGCACTAATGTCGTTCAACTGTTGTGGATTATCTGCCATTGCAATTCATTTCATTTTTAAGGCTTGGTTAAATTTAGCGAAGTGTCATTAGGCAGAATATTTACCTTTGTCGAAACAGGAAAGTTGTACTTTGTAATTTTCACTTCCTTTGAAACAAAATGATAGACTCCGGACAAAACTTCATACACTGCAAATCCGTCTTTTAGTTCCAAAAAAGTAACACCATTTGAAGAAGATATCTTTTGGTTGCTTTCCAAAACTGAATTTATATCCACAGCAGGTAAATAAACCTTTGCTTTCGTGTTCACAGGTATTTCAACATCCCAAACAAAATCATTGTTTTTATTAAATTTCCAATTACTTACAATATTACCATAAGGCGATATGTGTGAAGTCTTTGCAAATGTTATATCTTTTGTTATCAACGGTTTCATCACAATAGATTTAAAACCGGGGTCAGATGGTTTAATCCCTCCAATGTTTTCATGCATCCAAATTATTAAATCTCCAAGAAGCATAACATGGTTTCCTGAATTCATCGCAGGATCTGCGGTATTTCCATTCCAAAGTTCCCAGATTGTTGTAGCACCATTTTTAATCATATAGCCCCAGCTTGGATAAGTTGTTTCAGAAGCAAAACGTAGTGCAATATCCGATCTTTCAAATTCGGTCAATACCCTTTGCAAATTCATCATACCAATCAGACCCACTGGGATATGTCCGTTATAATCCATTTCGATTTTTTGAACGATATTATTGAATACCATTTGTCTTTTATTATCCGGAACTAAATCGAATGCCAAAGACAAAACATTAGCAGTTGGTGTATTATTACTGTAATAATTTAAAAAAGGATGAAAGAATTGTTTATTGTAGGAGGTTTTTATTTCAACAGCTATTTTCTCAAATAACTTTTGATCATCATCTTTTGAAAGAAGCATAGCAAACTTCTGCATGATTCGGACATCATGATAAAAAAAACTGGTTCCCAGCAATGTGCTTTCAGTAATTTTGTTTGGATCTTTACTATGTATTATTGTTAAATCCTCAGGAGGCATACACCAATCTCCATATGTATCACGGGGCATTAATCCATTAACTGCATATTTCTGATACATATACATCAACCATTTCTTCATGGAGTCATAGTTTTCAGCCACCGCATTTGATGCTCCAAATTGGTCGAGAAGCATTTCAGTAATCATTATTCCTGTTCCATCCCAGGTAACATTATCGTTGTACACTGTCCAATAAGCAGGACAAACATCAGGAATACTTCCTTCAACAGTTTGTTCATCACGCATATCACCTAACCATTTTCGGTACAAACCTCCATTATTAAAAATATAACTTTCTCCACGACATCCACCTGCACGATCACCTAACCAGCCCATCCGTTCGTCACGTTGAGGACAATCCGTTGGAAAACTCCTGTAATTACCACGAATTCCCCATGTTGCATTTTTATAAATCTGAGTAATTATTGGATCAGAACATTCGAATGAACCATTGTTTGACAAATCATCATTCACAATGCAACCTGTTATAGTACTTAATTTCGGGATAGATTTCATACCTGTTAATTCGACAAACCTGAAACCATGATAAGTAAATTTCGGTTCCCAGGTTTCTACCCCCTCACCTTTAAGAATATATGAATCTGTTACCTGCGCAGAACGGAGATTATCCAGATACAGACTTCCATCAGTTTTCAGTATTTCTGAAAATCGCAAGCTTATTTTATCTCCCTTATTACCTTTAACTGATAGTGAAGTCCAACCAACCATATTTTGCCCCATATCAAAAATAAAAACACCCGGTTTAAGTTGCTTTAACGACACAGGATGAATATATCCGGTTACACGGATTGGTTCATTGAGTTGAGCGACCAGTTTCCCGCCAGGTCTGCTTACGACTTGTGCTGTTAGCCATTTAGACTCGTCAAAACCCTTTTTATCCCATCCTGGCATTTCAAGACGGGCATCATATTTTTCACCATCAAATTCATTGTTTTCAGTAATCGGGCCATTTACGAGTAGTTTCCAACTTTCATCACTGCAAATCAGCTCTTTTGAACCATCTTTGTACTCAATATTCAGTTGCATAAGCAATCTTGGGAAACCAAAGTTTTGTATTGATTTACGCATAGCGAAATATCGTCCATTTCCAAGAATCACACCAATAGCATTTTTGCCGAATGTTAGTTGGGATGTTACATCGAAGGCATTGTAAAAAACGGTTTTAGTGTATTGCGTTGCGCCAGGTGCAAGAACCATATTCCCTATTCTTTTCCCATTTATATGTAGTTCATACAAACCAAGACCCGAAATATAAGCGGTAGCATTTTTAATTATTTTAGTTACCTTAAATTCTTTACGCAAATAGCGAGCAGCAAGTTTCCGGTATTCACCTTTATCGTCTTCTCCGGGAAATATTTTGTCTATACCAATCCATTTTCCCTTCCAGTCATCCGGATTAAGTAATCCCATACTCCATTGTGCAGGTTCGCTCCAGGCAGAAATTTTATTATCTTTATCCCAAACCCTTACTTTCCAAAAACAACGCATGCCGGTTATAAGGGGTTTTCCTGCATATTTTAGTAAAACCGACTGTTCAGATAGTTGTTTATCACTATTCCACAAATCTCCCTTGTCCTTTGCCAGGATTTCCGGTGACGAAGCAACCAGTATTTGGTAGGCTGTTTGTTTTTCACTCCTGATCTTGCTTTCAATTACCCAGCTTAGATTCGGATGGACTATGTCAGTGCCAATTGGATTTACCTGATTTTCAAATGTCAAATTTGTAACTATTAACCCTTCACATTTTAATTTTAAAGATGGCACAATTGATAAAAGCAGAACAATAATGTGTAATTTTAAAATTCTATTTATTTTCATGATTATATCTATTTTAGGTTGATTAAATTCATTATTCTTTTATTCGTTTTCTCAAAATTAAATTGAATTCATGATCTAATTATTGTGTGTTAATTTGGAACGATTTTTTGTATTTATCAAAGATGAAAAATTATTATTAAAACTCATCCATTTTTTCAATTCTTCTCTGATGTCTTCCTCCTTCAAAATCCGAATTTAAAAAAGCATCAATTATTTGTACAGCTTCTGTGTATGATACAAAACGGGCAGGAAGTGAAAGCACATTAGCATTGTTATGATTACGAGCCAATGTTGCAATTTCAGGTATCCAGCAAAGAGCAGCACGTATGCCCTTGTGTTTGTTTAAGGTCATACTTATTCCGTTACCTGAACCACAAATTGAAATTCCTAAATCCGAATCTCCTTGTAAAATTGAAACTGCCATTGGATGTGCAAAATCAGGATAATCACAACTTTCAGAAGAATATGCCCCAAAATCAATTAATTCACTTACTCCATTTGACTTTAAATATTCAATTATTTCTGATTTTAAGTCAAAACCTGCATGGTCACTACAAATCGCTACTATCATTGCTACTTATTATTTGTGGATTATTCTTTTATGCATATCTATCTTAGAATGCCCTTTTGTAGAGATTTAATATGTCAGCAATGGTTACATCCCTGGGATTTCCTGATGTGCAAATATCATTATAAGCTGAAAGAGCAAGTTTTTCCAAACTTGCTTCAGTCACATTCAAGTCCCGCAATCTTTCAGGTATGCCGACTTTCACAGCCAATGCTTTTACGGCATCAACGGCTGCATGCGCTGCCTCTATTTTACTACATCCAAAAGTATTAACACCCATTACTTTGGCAATTTTTCCATACTTTTCAACACAAGAAGTTACATTGTACTTCATAACAATTGGCAATAACAGTGCATTGGCCACTCCGTGTGGTATATCAAAAAATGCACCAAGTGGATGCGCCATACCGTGTACTAATCCCAAACCTACATTGGAGAATCCCATACCGGCAATATATTGAGCTTGTGCCATTCCTTCACGGGCTTCTATGTTTGAAGGATTTTCAACCGCAACAGGCAAATGTTTTGCTATCATCTCAATAGCTTTTAATTCAAACATATCCGACATTTCCCATGCAGCCTTGGTTATATAGCCTTCAATAGCATGAGTCAATGCATCCATTCCGGTTGCAGCAGTTAAGCCTTTTGGCATACTTAGCATTAATTCGGCATCAATGATTGAAAGGATTGGAATGGTGTTTGGATCGACACACACCATTTTCTTTACGTTTTCTTCGTCTGTAATGACGTAGTTGATAGTTACTTCAGCAGCAGTACCGGCGGTAGTTGGCAATGCAATGATGGGAATGGATTTATTTTTTGTATTGGCAACTCCTTCGAGTGAAACCACATCGGCAAATTCAGGATTTGTAGCTATAATAGCAATGGCTTTGGCAGTGTCAATAGGCGAACCACCACCAATGGCTACAATTACATCGGCACCCGAAGCAGTAAATTCTTCGCCTCCCTGTTTAACCTGCTTTACAGTTGGGTTTTGTTTTACATCCGAAAAGACCTGAAAAGAAATTCCCGCATTATCCAAAATAGACGTAACCTCACCAGCTACACCAAATCTCACCAGCTCATTGTCGGTTACAACAAATACTTTTTTGAAACCGCGTTTTTTAATTTCATCTGCTAAAACGGATCTGCTTCCTGCCCCGAAATAGGACATTTCATTTAAAATAACTCTTTTAATTTCACTCATAATTTCTAAATGTCTATTGTTTATATATAGCTTATTACACATAGAATATCATCAATCCATGTGTTCTTTTTGTTAAAGTCAACAAACTTTTCACGTTAGCTAAAGCCCCAAGTATCAACCAAAAAACCATTTATGCAATTCTCCATAATTCTTCTTATAGAGTTTGTAACTCTCATCAAGTATTTCCATTGCAGTAGATTTGTTAAAATACTTCTCTACTACTACCGTTTTATTTTCAAGTTTCGTGTAATCCTGAAAGAAACTCATAGTTTCGGAAATCAAATATTGAGGTAATTCTGAAATATTATTGAAATGGTTTACACTTGGATCACCCTGTGCAACAGCTATAATTTTATCATCGGCTTCTCCATTATCCAGCATACGCATTACTCCAATTATTTTTGCCTCAACAATGCATAATGGTACAACCTCAATTTGAGAAAGAATTAAAATATCAAGTGGGTCATGATCCTCACAATAGGTTTGTGGTATAAATCCATAATTATGTGGATAGTACATTGATGAATATAAAACCCTGTCTAACCGAAGCAAACCACTTTCTTTATCCAGTTCGTATTTTGCCCTATTTCCTTTAGGAATTTCGATAATGCCTTTTACAATATCATTTGATTCAGTGTAAGGTACAACCTGATGCCAGGGATTGAAATTATTACGCATATTTTGAAAATAGAATTTACTATTTATAGTTTTCAGTTATTAGTTATTGTTTCTAATTTACAGACAGCGATATCCAAATTATCGCTATTTTGATGATTAAATTCTACTATTTGGATGGACTTGCGAATTATTTGACTCATTTCTGATAAAGAATTCAATGCTGATTTAATATGTTTAAATAATGAATAAGTATACCAATGGAAATGATTTTCTATTTGCTTTAAAAAGTAAGT
>JBAWXD010000140.1:0-9611 GCA_037144275.1 Paludibacter sp.
ATCGATTGTTTGATAGAAATTAAGAAAATCATTTTGAGTATTGCTGCGTACCGAATCAGTATATTGAATTTGAAAGGTATTAGCCGGAACATACAAAACTCGTTTGTCCGGGTGTAATTGCTTTACTGTTACACCAATTGCATTCGCTAAATGTGTTTTTCCCACACCTGATTGCCCATAAATAAACAAAGGATTAAAAATATTCTTTCCCGGCTCATTACCAATACTTATTCCTGCTGTGCGAGCCAGTTTATTACTGTTTCCCTCAACCAGATTATTAAAATTATAAGCTGGATTAAGTTGTGGATCTATCTCAGGTAATTGAGGTTTATTATACGGACTAATATAATTGGAGATATTAGAGACTGATTTTGGTTTTTGTTCACCACTACTTGGGAATTGAGTTCCTTTACCGGATGATTTGTCAATTAATACACGATATTCAAGGCGCGTACCAACTCCAACTTCCCGATAAAGAGTCATTCGCAATAAGTCTATATATTTCTCTTCTATATATTCAACAAAAAACTGGCTTGGAACCTGTAAAACAAATATATTATTTTCGTATTTTAGAGAAACAATTGGAGCGAACCAAGTGTTGAAGGATGCCTCGCTAATATTGTCTTTAATTACTTCCAGACAGCGGTTCCATAATTGATCGTGAATATTCAACATCGTAAAAATAAAAATCAAAAAATTAGATAGTAAGTATAATTCAACCTAAAAGAAAAAAGTACTAAAAATCAGTTTGTTTTAGAGGCTAATTTCAGCTCTACAAAAATCCAAAATTATTCTGACATAAAAAAATCAATTATTTTTTCACTACTTTGTTTTATATTCAACAATTTCGAAATCAACATATTAAGAAATGAACTTGATATTCAGTAAGTTAATTGTAACAGCTTTGTAATGTGTCTGATTTTTAAGCCGTTGACAATTTGTAAGTAAAATTCTGGTTAAGCTAGATAAAAATACCGAAACTCTTGTATTTAAAAGGTTTCGGTATTCAAAATTATGTAATAGATTTTTTTTTCTTCTAGTTCACTATTTAGAATCAATATAAATAATTATGCTATTTTGTTTTGCTCCCAAAAAGAGAGAAATGTACATAACGTTTTGGGTTTTTCTGTAAATCAATTAATAGTTTATCTGAACTTGCAGCTGTATTTGAAAGATTGATATACAAGTCTTTATTGTTCAATAGTAGCCCTAGTGTACCATCCGAACTGTTCAGCTTGTCAGTGATCAAATTCAAGTTCGAAATGGTATGGTTTATACTGGCAAATGTGGCTGCGTAATCAATTTTTTTCAGGTTTCCGCTGATTTGCTTGAAATCGGACGTAACTACATTCACATCACCGATTATCTTCGGAAAATCGCTACTCATCATTTTCTTTAATTGCGCTGAGCTGACAGCCAAATCGGCTGTGGTATGTTCAATTGATGACAAACTTTTAGTCAGATCTTTATTCTCAATCAAATGCCTTACTGAACGAAGGAGTGAATCAGCCTGAGTTGATATTCCTTCAATTTTTGGCATCAAATCGCCCGAAAGTTGTGCCATTAAACCTATACCAACCTGTGATTCAACGGTATCACCGGGAGTATACATAGCTTGTGAAGCTAGAATGGGGTCAAATACTAACTGAATTGCTTTTCCACCCATAATACCTTCATCATAAAGCAGGATTTTGGCACCTTTGGGAATCTTGATATCTTTCGAAACAGACAATTTAATTACAAATGATTCCTTTTTTGTAAAATCATATTTCACTTGTTCAACCTGGCCAACTTTAAATCCTTTAACATAAACCGGACTTGAAGTTACCAGTCCCCCTATGTTTTCATAGCGGGCATAGAAGTAATTAACCGGCGAAAAAATGTCAATTCCTTTTAAGAAATTCATCCCGAAATATAGTACAAAAATGGCTACAACGGCCATAATTCCAACTTTAACCTCTCTGCTAAAATAATTTTTCTTCATTGTTTTATTGTATTGAATAGGATTTGTTTAAAATAAAACTGTTCCATCATTTTGATATTTTTGAAAGTTCTTTGCCTGATAGTTTTTTGTCACTTAAAAACGCAATTACAAATGCCTCCGGAAATTTCGAATGTATTTGTTTCCGAATCAGCTCAATTTTCCGAAAGTCTGTTTCAGCTCCAACGGTATATTTATTCATCCCGTTTTCAATGTAACAATCCACGTTCGTTAATCCTTTGAAATCCGCTGCATTTCGTTTTACCGCTTTTTTTGAAGCAAATAATTGTACTTTAAAAACAGGAACAGCATTGTTTCTGACTTCGGATGTTTTCGATTTTTGAACTTCGACATCCTTAAGATCAGTAGAAGCACTAATAACCGGAACGTTCTTTGTTGGAACAATTTTCAGTACAGTATCAATTAATGGTTTGCTGTTAGTGTTGATAGTTTGTTTATTGGAAGTTTCAGTTATTTGTTTTTCAATTGTGAGATTCCTGTTTTTTTGAGGACTTTCTACGGATTGTTTTGTGTTGATATCTTCTTTTAAGTTTTCAACTTTAGGCATCGGCTCAATTTTGCTAACATTTAAAATTTGTCTTCCGGATTTTTTATCGTGAGCACGTTTGTAATCTACAAATGCATTGAAAACACCCCTTGCCATTTCCTTTTGACCACTTTCAGTTGAAAGATATCGTTCTTCAGCCGGATTCGAAATAAATCCGACTTCCACTAAAACACTCGGACAGGCAGAACGGTGTAGCACCCAAAATCCCGCTTGACGAACTCCACGGTCGGCACGGTTACAAAAGCTTTTAAATTGCTTTTGAATAGTTGATGCAAAATCAACGCTGCGGTCGATATATTTGTCCTGCATAAATTCGAACATGATATACGAATCGACAGAATTTGGATCGAAACCCTGATACTTGGTTTTGTAGTTTTCTTCCAGGGTGATAACCGAGTTTTCACGCATTGCCACATCCAGATTTGCTTTTGTTTTGGCAAGCCCAAGTGTATAACTTTCGGCACCCCAGGCTGCTGCACTGGGCGATGAATTGGTATGAACGCAAATAAACAGATCGGCATGATGGTCGTTTACCACATCGGCACGTTCCTGTAGTGTAAGATAACGGTCTGTTTTACGGGTGTAGACCACTTTTACATCCTTGAAATTTTGTTCTAATAATGCTCCCAAATCCAATGTTACCGCCAGGTTTATGTCTTTTTCCCGCATATTCGAACCCATTGCTCCGGGATCATGACCACCGTGGCCGGCATCAAGTACTACTGTAAAACGGGCATCCTGAGATTGAACCGCCAACGAAAGACAAAGTCCAATTCCTAAAATAGTGCGTTGAATTACAGTGAAATACTTATTGATTAATCTCATAAAGACAAAAGATTGTAGTAATGAAATTTGCTTTTTAAATTTGTGCAAAAGTAATGTTTTTATCCTATTTTTAATGCGAATGAAAGGAGTAAATTTTGAATTATTCATAAAAAAAGGATATATCCAACTTAGACTCCCTTTTTTTTGTTTAATTTTGCAGCCTAATTTTGAAATCGACGAACCTACCGAATGCCAATCTGTAAGCAATTATATTTCAGCAAAACTGTCCTGTTTTTGCTTTTATTTTTGTGGTTAGCTTCACCCTTTTGCGGGTTTGGCCAATCAAAGCTTGCAGCACTTAAAACTGTTGAAAAATCAGTTAAAACAGATACAATTTCACAAAAAAATGATTCAGTTACTACGCCTAAACAAAAATCAAACCAGATTGATGCTGAAATTGTTTACAGTGCTCAGGATTCTATTGTTTTTTGGGGTAACGGAACCGGGTATCTGTATGGTAAAAGTGATATAAAATACAAGAATATAAACTTGAAATCGGAATATGTCCGCGTGAAAATGGACAGTAGTACAGTTTATGCTCACGGAAAAACAGATAGTCTGGGAAAGAAAATTGGCGAACCCGTTTTTTCTGAAAACAAAACTGAATACAATTCACGGGAACTGACTTATAACTTAAAAACCCGAAAAGGCTATATTCGTCAGGCAGTTACAAAACAGGGTGAAGGCTATGTAATCAGTGATAAAACCAAGAAATCAAGTACCGATATTCTTTGTATGACCGATGGTAAATACACTACTTGTGAAAATCACGATCATCCTGATTTTTACCTCGATTTGACACGAGGGAAAGTAAAACCGGGCGGTTATATAGTCACAGGGCCGGCTTATTTGGTCGTCGAAGATGTTCCCTTACCGATTGCTTTGCCATTTGGATTTTTTCCGTTTACCGATAAATATTCTTCAGGAATAATTATGCCGACTTTTCAGGATGAACTTACCCGTGGTTTCGGATTGACAAACGGTGGATACTATTTTGCGATAAATGATTATGCCGATTTGGAATTGCGTGGTGATATTTATACAAAGGGAACCTGGGCTTTAACGGCGAATACAAATTATTTGAAGAAATATAAATTCAGAGGAAGTCTGAGTGTAAGCTATCGTGAAGACGTTATTGGTGAAAAGGAAATACCTTCTAGTTATAGTAAATCAAATAACCTGAGTGTGAGATGGTCGCATTCGCAAGATGCTAAAGCCAATCCATTTTTTAATTTTTCTTCGAGTGTGAATTTTTCGACAAGTGGATATAACAGAAGTAATATAAACAGTTATTACAATCCGGCTTTGAACTCGGAAAACACCAAAAGCTCCAGTGTTTCATTTACCCAGCGTTTTCCGGAAAGCCCGTTCAATATCTCGGGAAGTATGTTGATTAACCAACGAACCAAAGACTCGACCATTAGTCTCACACTGCCTAGTCTGAATATCTCTATGAGCAGAATTTATCCTTTTAAAAGGAAAGATGCAGTTGGGAAAGAACGTTGGTATGAAAAAATTTCCATGTCTTATACAGGAACTCTTGCAAACAGCATAGATACAAAGGAAAATAAATTATTGACTTCCAATTTTTCGCGTGATTGGCGAAATGGAATGAGACATAGTATTCCAATCAGTGCTACCTTTGATTTGTTTAAATACATAAACATTTCACCATCTATAAATTACAATGAGCGCTGGTATTTGCAATCCATTAACCGGTCGTGGGACAAACCCAATCAAAAAGTAAAAACGGATACGATTTCAGGATTTAATCGTGTCTATGATTTTAATATGGGTGTTTCGGCATCTACTACTTTATATGGCTTTTATCAACCAATTCGTTCTCTGTTCGGTGACAAAATTGACCGGATTCGTCATGTCATGAAACCTTCAATAGGGTTTAGTTATATGCCCGACTTTGGTGAAGCCATGTGGGGTTATTACGGCACCTATGTTCAATCTGTCAAAGATCCTATTAATCCAGGGGTTTTTCACGATCAGGCAGTACAATATTCACATTTTGAAAACAGTCTGTATGGTACTCCCGGGGCTGGAAAATCAGGGAATATCAACTTTTCATTGAGTAATAATGTAGAAATGAAAGTGCGGAATGATAAAGATACAACGGGTACTAAAGCTTTCAATATTATCAGTTTAATTGACAATTTTTCGGTCAATGGTTCCTATAATATGGCCGCTGACTCTATGCAATGGTCCATTTTCAGTACCAATCTTCGTATAAAACTAGGGAAAAGCTATACGCTGAGTTTGAGTGGTTCGTTTGATCCCTATATGTATGGGCTTAATAGTAGCGGTTATCCCGTGCGAATAAATAAATTGCGATGGGCTAATGGAGGATTTCCGCGCTTTATGGGAACCAGCACTTCCTATAGTTATACCTTAAATAACGACACATTCAAGAAAAAAGAAACAAAAAAGAAAAAAAATGCAGACGAAAGCCTGGCTGATAAAATTCCGACAAAGAATGACGGAAATCAAACTAATCAACCCGGAACTACTGCTCAGAATCAGGATAGTAAAACTACGAATAAAGATCTGGAGGGCTATCAAAAGCTTGCAATTCCGTGGAGTGTCAGTTTTAATTATTCGGTGATGTATGGAAATATCAACGTGTTTGATAAAACATTAATGGAATACCAAATGGGTTTTACGCATAATTTAAGTATCTCGGGTAATATCTCGTTGACAACGAATTGGCGAATTTCTGCAAATACTTCCTACGATTTTAAAGCCAATCAGTTTACTTACACCAGTGTAAGTGTCAATCGAACTTTACATTGCTGGAACATGTCGGCCAGTATAGTTCCATTCGGACCTTACAAATCGTATAATTTTCATATAGGCGTAATTGCCAGTATGTTGCAGGATTTGAAATATGATAAACAAAGCGGATATGGGGTCACTCCTATTAACTGGTATTAGTAGTGACGATAATTAACACAAAATAATGAACAATCTCAGTATAAAAACACTTATAATTAATCAAAAACAGAATATAAATTTTAAAACCCGATAAAAAAATGAAAATTACAGCAAACAAATCAGTTTTGGCTGAATACGAATTGTTCGTAGATGCCGAAGTAGAAGGAGAATTAGAATTAATGGAAAAAGCCACTGTAGAAAAACCATTGAGTTTTGTGTACGGTGTGGGCATGATGTTACCCAAATTTGAAGAGAATATTTTTGGAATGCAGGCTGGCGACAAATTTGATTTTGTAATCAACAACGATGATGCTTACGGTCCCTATGACGACGAAAGCGTATTGGATTTAGACCGTTCCATTTTTGAAATGGATGGAAAACTTGACGAAGAAATGATTTTCGAAGGAAATGTTGTTCCATTAATGGATGGTGATGGAAACCGAATCAATGCTCAGGTTGTAAGCATATCGGATACTCATGTAAAAGTAGATTTGAATCACCCACTTGCAGGTGAAAATCTTCATTTCAAGGGTTCAGTACTTGAAGTGCGTGAAGCTACCGAAAAAGAATTAGCTGCTATAATGGGCGGCGGTGGTGGCTGCGGTTGTGGAAGCGGTGGTTGCGGCTCAGGATGTGGTGACTCAGAAGAAGAAATGGCTGATAGTTGTGGAAGCGGCGGCTGCGGAAGCGGTTGTGGTT
This sequence comes from Paludibacter sp., assembly GCA_037144275.1. Lineage (GTDB taxonomy): Bacteria > Bacteroidota > Bacteroidia > Bacteroidales > Paludibacteraceae > Paludibacter. The sequence continues at coordinate 7,017 of JBAWXD010000140.1, forward strand.
GTAACTAATCAGATAATTAATAGATATTAAAACAATGGATATCAGATGGCAAAATGCCATTTTGATATCCATTGTTTTTAAAAAACGACTCGAAATTTAAAACTTTTGAATAACTTTGTAGCGAAAGTTGAAAATACGATTTTTCCTAAAAATTAATATACTCTTTAAATATGTCGAATACACTTGGTAAATTGTTTACATTCACCTCCTTTGGCGAATCGCATGGCAAAGGAATCGGAGGAATTGTTGATGGTTGTCCCTCAGGAATTGAGTTGGATGAGGAATATATTCAGCACGAACTGAATCGTCGTCGCCCGGGTCAATCTGCCATTTCCACCCCTCGAAAAGAAGCTGATAAAGTGGAGTTTTTATCCGGCATTTTTGAAGGAAAAACCACCGGTACTCCAATCGCTTTCATTATTTGGAACGAAAATCAACATAGTACCGACTACGACCACTTGAAAGAAGTGTATCGACCTTCGCACGCTGATTATACCTATCAACAAAAATACGGTATTCGTGACCACCGGGGTGGTGGGCGAAGCTCTGCTCGTGAAACTGCTTCGCGCGTTGTGGCTGGTGCTATAGCCAAACTTGCACTTAAAAAACTAGGGGTCGAAATCACTGCTTATACTTCACAGGTTGGACATATTGCAATGACCAAAACAGCCGATTTATCCCTTATTGAAAGCAATGTGGTTCGTTGTCCACAACCTGAAATTGCGGAGCAAATGATTCAATATATTGCTGAACTCAAGCAAGAAGGTGATTCTATCGGTGGAATTATTTCGTGCCTTATCCAGGGTGTTCCGGTTGGTTGGGGCGAACCCATTTTCGATAAATTACAGTCCCGCCTGGCTCAATCCATGCTAAGTATTAATGCTACTCATGGTTTTGATTACGGACGGGGATTCGAAGGTGTTAGTCTTCGTGGTTCCGAAATGAATGACTCCTTTATAAAAAATGGAGATAAGGTTAGTACCAAAACCAATAATTCCGGTGGTATTCAGGGTGGAATAAGCAATGGACAGGATATTTATTTTCGGGTATTGTTCAAACCGGTTGCCACAATTTCAAAAAAACAACATACGCTGGATATTCATTCCAATGAAGTGGAATTGGAAGCTAAAGGAAGACACGATCCTTGTGTTCTACCTCGTGCGGTGCCAATTGTCGAAGCCATGGCAGCCATGACTTTACTTGATTTGTGGCTGAGCAAAACTCCCGAAATTCTATTGTGAACCTGATAATGCGCTTTTATGCTGAGCGGTTTTATCTATTAATAAAAACGAAACTAAATGATTGCCTTTAATGGCTAATATTTTTTAAAAGTATCCGCTTAGATACTTAAATAGGTTTATCATTAATCCTTTACGAAAATTAGATAAGATTTACTGTTTTAATCGTAAAATATAAAGATGACAGAGCTACGCTCCTTTCTTGTTTTTGTAAATTATATTCTACAAAGATATCAGGGCTAACGCCCTTGGTTCAACTATATTTAGCAGCGTTGCTGTGTTATCTTTGTATAATAATGTTGCAGTATTGATAATTAGGGGCGTAACCCTGTAATCTTAATGCTGAAAGTTTAGGTATTCAAACTGATACTCATTTATATATTATGGAAGCATTTATAAAAGCAATATCCTACTTTTTACCGGAAAAGGTGGTCACGAACGACGATCTGGTAAAAGAATTTCCTGAATGGACGGTGGATAAAATTGCCGGAAAAGTGGGTGTTACGGAACGCCATCAAGCTGCTGAGAATGAAACAGCTGCTGATATGGCTATTCAGGCTGCCGAAAAACTGTTTGCTGAACATGCTATCGACCGAAGCACCATAGATTTTGTACTTTTTTGCACGCAAAGCCCTGATTATTTTTTGCCAACTTCGGCTTGTATCATTCAACATAAGCTCCAATTGTCAACTTCGTGCGGTGCGCTTGATTTTAATCTGGGCTGCTCAGGCTTTGTTTATGGTTTATCCCTTGCAAAAGGTTTAATAGCTGCAGGAATTGCCAAAAATGTGTTATTACTCACTGCCGAAACCTATTCAAAACATATTCACCCCTTGGATAAAGGGAATCGTACCATATTTGGCGATGCATCAGCAGCTACCCTGATTTCCATCGATGGATTTGCTTCCATTGAAAATTTTAGCCTCGGAACGGATGGTCGTGGAGCGGAAAACCTGATTGTAAAAAAAGGCGGACAACGTCAATCAAATGCACTTAATGATACTATCGTTGATGAATCGGGCAACCTCACATCTTCAGATTATTTATTTATGAATGGTGGCGAGATTTTTAATTTTACTTCCGAAGCTGTTCCGGTTTTAGTAGAACAAGTATTGACTAAAAACGGACTTGCAAAGGAAGATATTAACTTATTCGTATTTCACCAGGCTAATAAATACATGATGAATTACCTGCGTAAATTGATTGAAATTGAGCCCGATAAATTTTATTTTTGTCTTGAGAAAGTAGGTAATACGGTTTCTTCGACTATTCCGATAGCCTTGTATGAAGCTCAAAAGGAAGGAAAATTAGTTGGAAATGTATTATTGGCAGGCTTTGGGGTAGGTTATTCGTGGGG
>JBAWXD010000141.1:0-9593 GCA_037144275.1 Paludibacter sp.
CGTTTTGAAAATTGGTTCTAATGAAGATTCCAATGCTGTGAATTTGATTTTAGTATTCAATTCAGAGTACAAACTATCTTTTTCAGTTCGATTCTGACTCTGTGCAAAGATGATAATTGCACAAATAAACAAAACTAAGAATTGTAATTTTCTCATTTTTAAATCAGACATATGATATTTAATCGACTGATTAGCAACAAAAATCTGGCCAATTTTAAAACATGTATTTTACTTAATCCATATTATTTATTTGCTAAATCCCAAATCAACGCTAATACAAACTGAACTCGTTTCTTAAGTTCCGGATAACAAATTTTGTCAGGCGTATCGGTAGTTTGATGATAATCATTATGAAAACCGCTGAAAAGCCAAATAGAAGGAATTCCTTTTTTCATAAAGGGATAATGGTCGGAACGGGTTATCAAACTGTATGGTACTTTGCTTTTTGCTTCATTTTCATAGCGCTCATCAAGTATCAATTGAGTGTAATTATTATTCAATTGATTCAAATAAAAATCATTAAGCACCTGATTAGTAGTATCTCTAAAAATACAATAAATGTAATTATTCAGGTTTTTCGAAACCAAATGAGTACTGTCAATCCGCCCAATCATATCAAAGTTGACATTACAGAACACATTTTTGATAGGCAAAACAGGATTATTTATATAATAATCAGAACCCAATAACCTTTTTTCTTCGGCATCTGTTGACAAAAAGATAATGGTCCGTTTTGGTCGAATTCCATTTTTGAAAGAAGTACCTAAAATCCGGCTGAGCTCTATCAAAGCAGATATTCCGCTGCCATTATCATCTGCGCCATAGAGTATTTCATTATCCACAATCCCCATGTGGTCGTGATGAGCAGTTATAACAAGATGTCCCAACTTTTGGTTTTTCCCGGGTAAAATTCCAATAATGTTTTGCGCCAAAAAATCGGAACTTATATTTTGTGTTCCGGATATTTTTTGAAGTTTAATATCAATCAAAAAATTCTGAGAATAAGATTTCCCATTTTCATAAATGGCTTTTAATCCGTTGTTTTTAAAGCAATTGGAAATATAATTTGAAGATAACAAGCCTGTACTTGTGTTAACTCGTCTGCCACTAAATTCGGCGCTTGCCAGTTTATATTCATATTTCCGCAGCGAATCAAGGGAAACTGTCTCAATCAATTTTAAGTATTGCTTGTTTTGACCAAAACAAACCGAAGAAATGAAAAGCAAGAAAATAGAAATGTATTTAGACATGTTAGTTCGTATAAATTTCAAATCTTTTTTACTTCTTCTCTAGTTCTAAGTCAATTCTTCCCAGATACAATCCGCTTTTACCCATTTGAGCTATAACTATCGGTTTTCCTATCCGGTTTTTTTCAGTGACGTTGGTTATCATACTGTGCGAGTGACCACCAATTATCACATCAATATAACGTGTTTTATGAGCAATTTCAAAGTCGTTTACTTCCATTTTGGTAGTATCAGCGCCCAGATGCGAAAGACAAATAATTACATCGCATCGCTCCTTCTTTTTAAGAAAACTGGAAATTTCGTTGGCTTTATCCACCGGATTTAGGTATTCCAGTCCTTTGTAGTTTTTCTCAAAAATCAAACTCTTCGGATTCACGTTCAAAGCCATTATTCCTATACGTAGTCCGTTTTTGGTCAAAACAATATAGGGCTTTATCATTCCCTTTAGTGCAGAATTTTCAAGCTTATAATTGGAGCTTATTTCAGGAAATTGCAGGTTTTTCAAAACAACTGCCAGAGTATCAATCCCATTGTCAAATTCATGATTTCCAAGCGTTCCGGCATCATATTTCATACGATTCATAGCATCAATTTCAACACGTCCATTAAAGAAATTAAAATATGGTGTACCCTGTGAAAAATCACCTGCATCAACTAACAACACATTTTTTTCCTCTTGTCTAATCTGATTTATTACACCCATTCTACGTGCATAACCACCCATATCGGCACTTTTCAAATTCGATTTTTCGGTTGGTTCTACCTGACTGTGTGTATCGTTGGTATGCAAAATCACCAACTTCATTTTTTGCTGGGCAAAAACGGAAACCGTTGAAATTATCAGTAAAAAAATTGCAGTATTAAAATATTTTGTCTTCATAATTAAATTGTAAATTTTAAGATAGTCAATTTATTTTGATTCGTCCATCGAGTTTGGCTTCAATTTTATTGCCTTTAGCTGTTTCGATTTTGATATAACTCAGCAAAATATCACGCAGTTTGATGCCCGTATTCTCTCTTTTTTCATATTGTGCCAGTTGTAGCATTTTGTCATTACCTCCGGCCAGATAATCGCTGGTGGCAATACTGTAAATCTTTTCCTTATCAATTGGATTCCCATTAATAGTTATATTCTCAGCTTTAGCATTACGTATTTCCATACGCATTCCAGAAATGCCTTCACCACCTACACGAGCAAAAAACTGAACCAATTGCTCTAACTTGTCGCCTTTCAACCACAAAATTACCAACTCATTTTCGAAAGGCATAAGTTCGAAGATTTTCCCTACTGTGATATTTCCAGCAGGAATTACGGTACGCAAACCACCCAGATTCACAATAGAAATATCAACGGCTTGTTGCAAAAAATCAGTTCCTGCCTGACGATACACATCAGCACTGAAATTGGACAATAAACTTTCAGGAGCGTGACCCGGCATAGTTTCTGCAGCAATTCCAATCACAACATTCATTTTAACGCCGAGTTGTTGCTTAAGAGGTTGCAAATGATTTACATAATTTTGATCTGCAAGCACATCAGTGGTATGATCAATCGGTATCTTGACCGAACTGGCATGTGTAATTGTCCACAATTTAGGACTGCAGGAAGCCAGCAATACAGGCATAATAGCTATAAACAAGAGATTTTTGAATTTCATTTTCTAATTTATTAAGACTCGTTGAATGGCGAAAGTACGGAAATATATTAATCTGTCCAAGACAATAAAACGTTAAAGCGGTTCAAAAGTTCTGTTCTTGTTACTAAAGCTAAAAAGTAGTATCTTTGCAAACCTAAATCAGCAGTAAGAACTAAGTGCTGGGGGGAAAGCAAAACGCTTTTAATGCTAGAGACTGAACATAAAATTTTAAACAAATTACAAATGGATTTTATTGAAGAATTGCAATGGCGTGGGATGATTCACACCCAAATGCCCGGCACTGACGAACAGCTTAAAAAAGAAATGACTGCGGCTTATGTGGGCATTGATCCAACCGCCGATTCACTCCATATTGGACATCTGGTAAGTGTGATGATGTTGAAACATTTTCAACGTGCCGGACACAAACCGATTGCCCTGGTTGGCGGTGCCACCGGTATGATTGGTGATCCATCGGGCAAATCAGCTGAGCGGAATTTACTCGACGAAGCAGCACTACAACATAATCAGGAATGCATTAAAAATCAGTTGAAAAAATTTCTTGATTTCGACAGTGATGCCCCGAATGCTGCAGAAATGGTAAATAATTACGATTGGATGAAAGATTATTCCTTTCTGAATTTCATTCGTGATATTGGGAAACATATAACCGTCAACTATATGATGGCCAAAGATTCGGTAAAAAAACGCCTGGCTAACGATTCAAATGTCGGTATGTCATTCACCGAATTTTCCTACCAGTTGCTTCAGGGTTACGACTTTTTGCATTTGTACCAGCATAAAAATTGTAAATTGCAAATGGGTGGTTCGGATCAATGGGGAAATATTACCACCGGAACGGAATTGATTCGTCGAAAAACAGGTGGAGAAGCCTTTGCATTGGTATGCCCATTGATTACTAAAGCTGATGGTGGTAAATTTGGCAAAACCGAAAGTGGAAACGTTTGGCTCGATCGCCGCTATACTTCGCCTTATAAATTCTATCAGTTCTGGTTAAACGTGAGTGATGCAGATGCTGAAAAATATATTAAAATTTTTACAGCTATTGCTCAGAATGAAATTGCCGGTTTAGTGAATGAACATTCTCAAGCGCCTCATTTACGCGTACTACAAAAACGGCTGGCTCAGGAAGTTACCGTAATGGTACACTCCCTGGAAGATTATCAAGCAGCGGTAGATGCATCAAATATTCTTTTTGGAAATTCAACTTCCGAAGCATTAAAAAAACTTGACGAAGAAACCTTATTGGCCGTTTTCGAAGGTGTTCCTCAGTTTAGCATTTCAAAATCAGCACTCGAAATGGGCATTAAAGCCATTGATTTATTAACTGATGCTGCCGCAGTTTTTCCGTCGAAAGGCGAAATGCGCAAATTAGTTCAGTCAGGTGGTGTGAGCATCAACAAAGAAAAGCTGGAAAATCAGGATGAAATACTAAATACGTCAAAATTGCTCAACAACAAATATTTACTGGTCCAAAAAGGTAAAAAGAATTATTTTTTGCTGACCGCTGAATAAGCTAAAATCGTTGTTTTCGGGAATAATTTTCCAAAAAGCTTTTGAAAAAACGAAAAAAATCGTATCTTTGCAGCGCTTTAGAAATAAAGCCCAACGATTGTCTCATGGTGTAATGGTAGCACTGCAGTTTTTGGTTCTGCCTGACCAAGTTCGAGTCTTGGTGAGACAACAATCGCAAACGCTATTAGTCTAATAATTAGATTAGTAGCGTTTTTTCTTTGTCTATTTGCCCCGCATTTGCCCCACTGCTCGAAAAAAATGACAAAAAAAACCGTAACGATCTAATTATTCCGGGATAACTCTTTTGATCTTTTGTAAAAACAAAAATTAAATCAAAAGCTGTTGAGGGTGGTAGGGGTCAATCTAAATCCTGATGGTTCATTTCATTTCCGATTTCATACGCATTTTTTCAGACATGGGTTTGTTCAAACTCTGAAAGAAAGTTTATCATCTGATTTACTGAGTTTGTTTATAAACTTTTTGCATCGCTCACTCACGCGGATGTACTTGTTCTTGTTTTCAAGTTACTCTGATACCTTTCTCCAAATATCACAAGCTATATTATCCTGACTTCGGTTGCCATCTGTGATAAATATCTTCTCTAGCTCTTTCTGTTTTTCAAACGCTTCGAAAAATTTGTTCCGGACATTGGTGAGATTTTCTTTGGTTTCATAAAGTTCAATTAATTCTCGCCCTTTATTGATTCTTTGTATAGCAATGTCAGGTTCAATATCAATAAATATATTGAGGTCCGGACGAAGTAAATCTGCACTTTGTTTATTGGCTTCAATAACCCAATCTAACGACATGTGAACACCTTGATAAGCATAAGAAGAAAAATAGTATCTATCGATTATTACCGTGTATCCTTCATCTAATTTTTTTAAAATCCCTGTTGATTTATTGAGCAAATGATCTAAACGGTCGGCAATAAATAAACCTGCAATTGTACGGTGGTCGGCTTCCATTTTGTGCTGAAAGATATCACGAATCATTGCACCAATCGGGCGGTCTGTTGGTTCGGAAGTACAATATACTTTGTGTCCTTCCTCTTTTAATTTTTTTACTAAAAGTTTCACCTGAGTACTCTTACCACTACCATCAATGCCTTCAAAAGCTATGAACAAATTTTTTCTCATAAAATTAAAATTCGACTTAAATCTAAATCAATAAAATGCAGTTTCCCATTCTCATCCTGTAATACATTTTGAGGTCTTGCATCTGTAAGTTCGTAAATTCCATTTGTAAATCCGTTTAATCCGTTGTTAATCCCTTCTCCTAAAACGGTTTTGATAAATCCCATTTTCTCTAATTCGGAATCAATCTTTTCCCTGGTTGCATATTCATAATTTGGAATATATGGCTGTTGTAATACTGCACAAGTCTGATCATAATAGTCTTTGGTAAAGCCAATTATTTTATAAAATACATCAGGAAATAAAAGATTGTGAATTAAAATCCTATTGAAGAAGTATCTTAAATCTCTGGTGTGAGTGAATTCAATATCATATTTGTTTAAGAAGGAAAAGTTGTTTACTTTGATTACATTTCTTCCATCTTTGGATAGATAAACTGTGTTTTCAGTTCCATTATTTATACTATCGCCATCTGTCAGGTCAGTAATACTTTCAATCCATGCACCATTCTCAATAGTTATTTGTGCAAGTTGTCGAAGTCCTTCGTGCTTAATCCAGCGTTTATCAGAGCTTGTCGCTGTTGCTGAATTACCTGTTCTCTGGTTGGAGTAGGTTGATTCTGTAATTGTTTTAGCGACTGCATCGCTTCCCGTGATTGTTCCCAATGATAAATATTTGGATTCGCTACCCATTGTTCGTCTGTTATCCATGCTGGTTTCTCGCTATTATTCATTGTTTTTATTTTCTACAAAATTATAAATATATCTATTCGTTTCCGTTCGGATAATTCTTGGCTATTCTTTCGTGCATTTCGAACATTTTCTTCGCTTCTTCTTTCGAGTTCAGCGTTAAGTTCTTCTGCTCGTCGAGTTTCTTCATTTTTCGTTCGGAACTCTCCTTGTGGAATTGATTGTTGTATGGATGATACGGATTCTGTTCTTTCTTGTCCACTTCCATTAATGGCTGGAGCTTGTCCAGCTTTAACTGGTTGTTGGTATCCTGCTTTGCTCTCAAGTCCTTGATTGCGTTCACTTGGGCTTGAATTCGCTGGTTCTGGGTTAGTGCCATAATCTTCTTGTTTTATTTCTTTATCAGATCTTGTGTGTATTGAATCAAATCTTTGTGTTTTATCACCTCATTTTCCCAACTAAAAGTTGGTTTTATAATTTCTATTGGAATTAGATTCAACCAACTACCACAACTTGCCTGTAATCCATTTATTGCATTTGCTTGTAGCTTATCATTATTGCTTGCATAGTCCGTTATAACATTAAAGAAAGCATAAGCTGTTTCACCCATGTTCTCGGTATGTATATATCTGTCGGTATACAATTCAATCTGTAAGACAAATTCATTGAGCTTTTCAAGAATTAATTTTCTTTTCTCTTCATTTTTTTCTTTAAGATTGAAATTGCGATTCAATACTTTAGCTGCAAGCGGAACAAAGTATTTTTGTGGAAGCTCTACCTCGACACTTTTTTTCGCTTTTTGGATAAAATCCTCTTCCAACCTTTTTAAATGACTAACGTCGATATTATTTATATCGATTCCTTTGAAGCTGGTTTTGGTATGCCTGAAATTTACAGAAACTGTGCCTTGTTCAAAGATTACTCCATTATCACATAACTTCCGGCAGAAACCAATATCAAATTTCAATATTCGGGTTCGATTATAGCTGTTTTGAATACGAATAAAAGGCAAATATACTTCTTTCTCCCAGATATTTAAAGCATAGTTTTTATCTATTATATCAATCTGACAAAAAGATTTTGTATCAGGTGAAATTACATTAAAAACTTCAAAACTATTGGAAGTTGCATCAGGAAATAGTTTTTTATGAATAGTTTTACCCATTTCCAATGCATCTACATTGGTTATTAGCTCGTAGCTATTTGAAACCACAGAAAATGTAACTTCTCCTTTCTCAGGAATTGAAGCCGTAATCGCTTTAAAACCGCTTAGCGGTTTACGTTGATTTTCTAAAAATACAGGTTTACATTCTACCGGAAATAAGATTTCGCTGATATTTGTATTTCTTGCCATGATTTTTATTTTTTATCGTCGTTCAACTCTGATACTAAATTCTCAATAATTTCTTTTTCATCCATTTCGGGTGACATACAAAACATGATGCTACTTTCCGCAACATGATTGATATTCTTTTTCAGTTTCCAAGCTGGAGCATTGGCTCTGTTTTTTATGCCCATTGCTTCGGCATCCTGAAAATTATCCAACCCACTACCCAGAAAAATAAAACTCCAATGTAACAATTCTTCATGGGTAGAAATAGAAGATTTTATGGCAGTAGCCGAAAATTCTTTTGAAGCGTTCTCCTGACCATCGGTAATAATAACCACCATTAATTTATCTGGTCTTTGTTTTTCGGGTTGGGCGGATAGTTGTTTATCCGTGTCGTGAATTGCCTGACCAATGGCATCGTACAAAGCGGTGAAGCCACTTGGGGTATAGTCTTCATTGGTGAGATTTCGTACTTTTGCTGCCGGTTTATTGCTAATCACCTGAGTTACCAAATTGTTGAACTTGTAGAGTGAAACGGTAATTTTTCCCTTGTTCTCCGTTTTCTGTTTCTCGATAAAACTATTGAAGCCGCCAATTACATCGGAGTTACTACCTTGCATAGAGCCGCTTTCGTCAATGATAAATACAATTTTTAAGTGCTTAGTTTCCATATCCTTGTGTTTTTAAATGAATAATGACACAAAAATAGGTTGTATTTAAATGCGGTTCAGACTTTTACAAGGGTTGCAGAGACCTCACCCTAAATCCCTCTCCAAAAGGAGAGGGACTTTAAGAGTGGTGAGCAAAAAAGCGGAATGGATTTATTTTTGAAATTCGACCAAGGAGCGATCAAGAATAATCTTTTTTGGTTCGCCACGTTTGCCGGTAACGTAATAGTTTTGAGCTAAATTCTCGGCAATCACTTCAAGGAATGCTGCTCGAATCCGGGAACATTTTTCGTTTATGGAGTCGTTCAATGGGTCAGTCAAGGCACGAATACTTTCAATAACCCGATCCATGTTTTCATGTACGGTAATATTCCGGTAAATGGAAAGTAATTCGTCGTGATAATTTGAAAGTTGCTTAAATAAAATCCCTTCGGGGTGGCGCAGGAAAAGGATAAACACACTTTTCGGCAAAGGCGACATTACGACTTCTTTCATGTCGTAATCTTTCAGGAAAATACGGTAATCGTTGGTAATAAAAACCGTGCTGAGCTTTTTGGCTGCTCCTTGTATTTCATCCAAGATATCACCAATCAGAGTTAATGAACCGGATTCTTTTAATTGCCTTATCTTTTCTCTAATTTCATCTGCTAATTTATACGCTTGTTCGTCAAATTCAGCATCGGCATCATTTTCCCGTACAATATGAAAACGGATACCGTTATCGTATGGTTTAGATTCTTCTTCAACTAATTCATCTTCAAATTTATAATTCGCCTTTGGCTCTCTGAGTGTGCGTTTATATGAAGGTTGGTTATCTGATTCCCGTAACTCCTTTTCATCATTTAGTTCATAAATAGCCGTAGCAGCCAAATTAAACTGGTCAAACAACGAGTTATCTTCAATGAGTTGAAAGCCAATGGCAGGTGTTGAAGAACTGTTATCAGATTCTAACAATACCAACCCTGACCCTTGAAAAGGTTGAACAAGAAGTTGTTTTACTTTGCTATAAACTTCTGCTACAGAATCATTGTATAAATCATGTTGCAGGTAAGGACGATTATAGTTTACAACCGCCTGATAATCTGCATTCTGAAGTAAATAAGGTAGGTAACAAAAGTCAATTTCTTTTGCTGAATAATATTCAACAATTTGCTTGAAATTGGACTGAATAAAATCGTTTATCTTGGTATTGTATGAATCTTCCACATACAAAACCATTGAAGATTTGTCAAAACCATACAATTCGCTTTCGGAGAATAGAGTTTGATTCATGGCAGGTTGGATTGTGGTTTTGACATTTTTGTTTAAAGGAACAAAATATATTTTGATGCTGAGTATTGTTATTATAGC
>JBAWXD010000142.1:0-9537 GCA_037144275.1 Paludibacter sp.
GAGAAAGTTGGCAAAAAATGGAAATTCTGTACAGAAAACTATAAACGCTTGCAAGACGACCCACGAGCAGACCAAAAAGAAGCTATAAACAGAGCAGAGAAACTATTTTTGGCAAAACAGGAACTGCAATATCACAAGCAAAATCCAGTGACACTTGTTTATGAATTGGTTAAAGTACTGAATAAAAACTTGAAAAAGTAAAATGTTTCAGTTCTTACTGACTCGACAGTTAACTAAATAAGCTTGAATTAAAAGGCTGAAATACAGAAAGAAAACAGAAAGAAACAAACAAAACCAATTCTATACAACCAATGCACGATTTGGTAACACACGCCTATGCGCATTGGCTGGCTGAAGTGCAATTAGCAGGTTCATCTCCCGCATTAACTTCATCGTTTCACGACAGCGAATGCTCCCGCAAACCGCCAAATGCCCATAGCCTCGGTCGTTACCTGCAAGCCAACAAAAAAAAAGAAAAGACAGAACATTTCTACATATTAAATACGACTTTAGAAAAATACAACTAAAAAAAGCGAAAGAAAAAACTTACATTTTTTTTTGTATTTTTGCAGCAATTATTTTATGTCCTGTAAAATCTAATTGACAAATGATAAATGACTTAAATGATAGAATCTCGAATAGAAGTATTCTTCTTGTCGCTATTTTTTCCCTCCCGCTTAATATTATTATCTTTTTTGCGCTGAAAGAGAGCGAGTTCCAGATAATACGCATAGTTCCACCTATCTTTTCGCTTATATCCATTACACTTGCCTTGTTCCGATATAAAATTGAATTTAGAATTAAAATTTGGGCGTTTATCGGGCTGATGTTTTGCACAGCTTGGTTTAATTTGCTTCTGGGTTTGCTCGATTTGGCAAGTTTGTGGTTTATTATGGCCATAATTTATTCTTTGTTTATTTCGCAGAACAAGCAATCTTTGATTGTCTATATTGCAGCTTTTGTATCAATTTTGGTTGTGGGAATACTCATGATGACGCAACTAACATTTATTCCGCTGAAATACAATTTCGAAAACTGTCATTATCCCTGTGTAACAGTCCGTATCCTGCATTTTTTGCTAATCAGTTCGGTCATATATTATATCCTGAATTTATTTATTACCACAAATCGATCTAATGTCAGCAATTTGCAAGTTCAAGCTACCGACTTGCGAAATGCAAATACAGCACTGGAAAAAGAAATGAAAGAGAAAAAGGAACTGCAAGACCAACTGTTGGAAGCGGTGATTTTGACTGAGGAAAAAGAACGCAAACGCATTGCAAGTGATTTGCACGATGGGTTGGGACCGGTTTTGTCAGCTGTAAATCTGTTTTTCGAGGCTTATATTGATGCCCCATCCGGCACTGAAAAAAACAATATTGAAACCAAACTTAAGGTTATAATAAACGATGCCATTGCCGATGTGTCAAGGATTTCGCACAATATCAGTCCGCACATTTTGGAAAACTATGGACTGACTGCTGCATTAAAAACCTTTATAGATCAATTGAACAACAGCGATAAAATAAAAATAGAACTTCATATCGATCCCTTCAACCGCTTTGAGTTAAAACACGAACTAACTGTTTACAGAACCATTACTGAATTGATAAACAACACGTTAAAACATGCTAACTCCAACAAGATAGAAATCAGCTTTGAACAAAAAGGAGATATTTTAAAGATAAAATATAAAGATGACGGCAGTGGATTCTCTAATCTTAAAACGTCCAATAAAGGGAATGGAATGGGAATTCAAAATATCCAAAACCGAATTCAGTCATTAGGAGGGAGTATTACTTTTTCAAATTCCGTAAATGGTGGTATGAAAGCTGCAATAGAAATACCTTACAAAGAAACTGCACGACATGAAACAAATTAAAATTGCGTTGGTGGATGACCACGATTTGTTTCGTGAAGGCATCAAAGCGGTCATGTCGCAAATTGAAGATTTCGAAGTAGTTTTCGACACTTCCGATGGCTATCTGTTTTTGGATTATCTACAAAATTCAACACCAGACATAGTGATGATGGACATTAATATGCCACGAATTGATGGCGTTGAAACCACCAAAAAAGCATTGCAACTTTCACCTTCGCTGCGTATCATTGCGTTGTCCATGTTTTCGGATACTGTGCATTATACCCAAATGATAAATGCCGGTGTGCGGGGTTTTGTACTGAAAAATGCGAACAAACCCGAACTCAAAAAAGCCATTGAAGAAGTATCGGATGGTGGAAATTATTTTAGTCAGGAAATTTTGCAAAAACTGGCATTTCAATCCATTCATGCAAATCAAATCAATCAACTCACAGCCCGCGAAATGGATGTATTGGACTTGGTTTGCAAAGGACTCACCACACAGGAAATTGCCGACAAATTGTTTATCAGCCCTAAAACCGTAGAAGTGCATCGCACCAATATCTTTTTAAAAACCAATGTCCGAAATACTGCCGAACTCATTATCTGGGCAGTAAGAACCAATTTAATAACTCTCGAATAATATCCCCCTGAAAAAATCCTTTTGTAGTCGAGTATTCCGAGACACAAAAGAGTTTTTTGCAATCTAATTTCAATCAACCACTTGCTAAAAAAACTCTTAAAGGTCAACCGAATAGCTTGACTCTTATAATTTAAAACTCAGAAATGGAACGCTGATTTACGCTGATTTAGCGGATTAAAAAAACGGATAAGAATTCCGACATGTCGGAATGATTTTTACCCCTAAATCAATTCCGATTTATCGGAATTGAAAATCCGTCTTGAATATGAAAAAACCGTCTTATCAGCCTAAATCGGCGTTCTATTCTTAAATCTTTAGTTCCGAATGATAATGGAATTTAGGGGTTTACCCTTAGACAAAATACAAGTTTCCCCTATTAAATATCATTTTTACCGTCCGTACTTTTGTTCAAATTCTTTTTCAATCCAAAAAAGAGATGAACTTAGCCATCGTAGAACAGAATAAACTTTACCGTGAAGGACTCAAAATACTTCTAAATCAGACTCCTGACTTTCGGGTTGTGTTCGACACGGATAATAATTCCGACTTTCTACAATTTATCAAAACAAACAGCACCGACATTGTTTTCCTCGGGTTTGAATGTATCGAAAACCAATGTTCGGAAAAACTGCCGGAATTCATAAAACTCTATCCCGATACAAAAATTATCGTACTTACACATTCACTCGAAATTTGCAAGTACGAAACTATCATACAGACTTATTGCTTGGATGTGATGCTGAAAAATTCCAGCAAAAAAGACTTTGAGAAACATATTAGAGAAATCGCAAATGCGGCCCCCAACCCCCTCCCGATAAAAGAATCGGGATAAATTGCGGGGACTTTAAGACGCAGAATATTAAAACTGCCCCAAGCCCCTCCCGATAAAAGAATCGGGATAAATTGCGGGGATGTTAAGACGCAGTATTTTAAACCGCCCCTAAATCCCCTAAAGGGGACTTTAAGACGCAGAATGTTATAAAAGAAAAAAGAATAAAGAGAAAAAATAAGAAAAGATGAAATCGAAATGCAGCAAATCAATACTAACCTCACATCCCCTTCAGGGGCTTGGGGCGGATGAAAATTATCGTAGTACTCATACTCTCTCTTCGGGGGCTGGGGGGCTGCATCTATTCATTACTTTATTGCTGATTTTTTCTTCACTATCAAGCTTTTCTCAAGTTTTCAGCAAGCCGGGTGCAGGAGTTACAATTATCGTTCACGGCTGGAATCCTGATGGAAGTCAACCGGCATGGATGAACAAAATGGCTGATGCTATTATTGCACGTGCGGGCGGTGTGGGGCATATTGGAACAATAACCGTAAGCGGTTCTTCTGCTAATTTAACGGCTACTTGTAGTAATTGGAATTTTGATGTGGCATCAGCAAATTTGGGCGAAATTGTTATTCTTGTAAACTGGACAGCTGTATCCAATCATCTTACAACATTTATAACTGCTCAATCGGTTGCAGCAGTGGTAGCTCCTAAAATTTATCAAAGCCAAAACTCACAACCGGCTTTATCAGAACTTCCCATTCATTTAATCGGTCACAGTCGCGGGGGCGGAATGATTTTTGAAATTGCCCGACTTCTTGGATTGCAAGGAATAGAGGTGGAGCAGGTTACCGCACTTGATCCGCATCCTCTCACCGAAGCTGACCCACAACCTTTAATAGGAACGCACACACTTGATACTCCTGTAAAAGTGTACGAAAATATCCTTTTCGTGGATAATTACTATCAAAATATCAAATTTCCAACAGGACAATATGTAAACGGTGCCTACAACCGTCTATGGACTTCGTTGCCGGGTGGTTATCATAACCAAAGTGGATATACATACAACATTATTCTAGCTAATTACGATTTTTCCGACCACTTGAATATCATTCTGGGGTATCATGGAACAATTGATTTGACAACACCCGTTACAAATGGTCAAGCCACAATGAATACATCTGAAAGAGCATGGTTCAATTCCTACGAAAATGCAGGAGAAAATACCGGTTTCAAATACAGTGCTATGGGCATGGAAAACCGTAAAAGTGCGAATATTCCGGTTGCGGGTGGCGATGCTGTGGTAGCAGGTTTCAGCAACAATGCACTTTTGGGCGGATCGGGAGTGAGGCAGTCATTAACGTGGACAAATGCCGTTTGGCCGAACATAATTACTACTTCTATTTTTAGAAACAACGCTGAACCGCAAACCGCTGCACTAACAGTGGCTGCAAACGAAGTAGTACAACTGAATTACAACTACCGCAGTTATGCAAATCCCTGTGTCGTTACTTTTTATGTTGATATGGATCGTAATCCATACAACAACAATAATGTTGCAACCATTGGCACACAAAACCTGTTGGCAACAGGGTCAGCACTAACTCAATCCACTTTAAACTGGACTGTAAGTGGTTTATCGGACGGAACAAAATATTATATCTGTGCCAAAATTACAGATGGCATACGCACCCGGTTTCTTTATCCCAATTACGAAATTACATATAGCACTAACCATGCTGGATTTGAAAATATTAGTGACTCAAATTCAATCTGTATTTATCCAAATCCAACAAACGGCTTGCTGAATATTGATGTTGATAATTCTATGAAACCTTTATCAGTAAAAGTATTCGACCTTGCTGGCAATTTGATTATTGAAAAAATGATTCAAAATAAAGGTCATACACAACTTGATATGTCCAATTTAAAAAATGCTATGTATTTCATAAAAGCAGATACATCCTCACAATTAAAAACTTGTAAATTAATAAAATACTAAACAAATCAAAATTCATCATGAAAACAAAACTAACAAAAATCAGCATGTTGCTTATGGCATTTGCCATCAGCATTCAGTTGCAGGCGATAACGCAATCGCCTCAAAAAGCCCTCAGCTTTAATGGGAGCACTCAGTATGTTTCCGGTACTACGGGAATAAGTACAGCCCTTACGGCAATAACCATCGAAGCATGGGTGAATCACAACACCTTGCCAGCTGGAGCGATTCAGCGGTATGTAACCATTCAGCCCGAAGTGGCTGTATTGCGCTACGACGGTAGTGGTTCGGGAGGCACTAATCAATTGCATTTCTATATTAAAAATTCCGCAGGTTCTATTGTTTCTCTTCGGGTTAACGATGTGCTCTCCTCCGGAACATGGATGCATATAGCCGGTACGTACGACGGCACAACCATGAAACTGTACCTGAACGGTAAACTCCTGAAAAGTGGTGCTGCCGTGGGCTTGACCGCTCCTTCGGGTGCTTTTTTGTTTGGTGCCAACGGTGCGGAAGCATTCAACGGAAAAATGGACGAAGTAAGTGTGTGGAATTATGCCCGTTCAATGGCTGATATCCGCGAAGATATGTACCGCAATGCACCTACTGCCAATGCAAACCTTAAAAATTACTGGCAGTTTAACAATGGAAGCGGCACTACTTTAACCGACATGAAAGGAACAGCCACCGGTACACTCAACAATATGACAAATACCAACTGGATAGCATCTACCATTCCGTTTGCAGCCGGAGCTGTAAATACGCAGAGAGTAACCACTACTGGCACAACAACCTTCACAGGCACCGGTTTAGTAGCAAATTTCACAGCCAAAAGCGGAACGGATACCATCGTAGCAAGCCGCATTGATACCTTAGCAAATGTCAGTCCAACAGATGTTACCACCGCTTTTAATTCGCAATATTGGGTAATCAACCGTTTTGGAACAGGCACTTTCACTTCAAACCTTACTTTTACCGTAAACGATGATATTACTTCTGCACAAGCAGCACATCCCAACCTTTTAAAGCTTTACAAAAGGGAAAGCAATAACGATGGTTCGTGGACACTTGTGGCAGCGGCTACCAGTGCAGATGATGTAAATAATACAGTTACATTTAATGGATTAACAAGTTTCGACGGGCAATATATGGTTTGTTTCAGCTCTCCTACTAATACAGTTGGTACAGCTCTTAATTTCGACGGAACAAATGATTATGTAGATTGCGGCAATGCTTCCAGCCTAAATGTCAGCAAAATTACCATAGAGGCATGGATAAATGCCGATACATGGAATGCCAATTCTTATGGTGGAACTATTGTAAGCAAAGATAATACCAACGGTTTCGGCTACTCTCTTCGTTGCGGCAATAATGGAATGTTAAGCTTTGTTATAGGTGTTTCAGGAGGATGGCACGAATTGCTTTCGGGTGCTGTAATGCAGACAGGACGATGGAATTATGTGGTGGGTGTTTACGATGGTGCAAACATGTCGATTTATGTAAATGGAGTACGCGCAGGGCAACAATATATTACAGGTTCTATAGATGTATCAGCTCTATCGATGTTTATTGGAAACAGCCCAGGATATCCCACACGCTTTTTCGATGGTAAGATTGATGAAGTACGACTATTTAATGTGGCAAGAACCGAAGCCCAAATACGGAGCGATATGTGTAATACGCTTACTGGCACTGAAACCGGTTTGGTAAATTACTGGCAGTTTAATAATGGCTCGGGTACAACTCTCACTGATGTTGTAGGGAGCAGCACCGGAACTTTGACAAATATGGACGCTGCCACCTGCTGGGTCGAAAGTTATGCGATGGTAGTGCCTGTTCCTGCAGCAGCTTCAAGTAGTTTTACTACAGGTTTTACCGCCAACTGGACAGCGCCTGTTATAGGAATGGTTACAAGCTATAAATTAGATGTATCAACCAATAACACTTTTACTTCCTTGGTTTCGGGATATAATGATTTAGATTGCGGTAACAATTTATCAAAAGATGTAACAGGCTTAACAAATGGCACTACTTATTATTATCGTGTTAGAGCCGATAAAACAAGTGTTACCGGTACAGGTGGTAATCATTATACCTATACTACTTATGCTCCTACTGTTATTAATACTCAATCTACAGCATCACAAGAAGTATGTCTTAATCAAGTTTTCACAGCAATCAGTGTATCAGCCACAGGAGATAATCTGAGCTATCAATGGTATAGCAATACAAGTAATAGTAATAGCGACGGCTCTTCTCTTAATTCGGCTAATGGTGCACAAACTAAAACTTATACACCACAGGCAGAAACTGCAGGAATTTTATACTACTACTGTGTTGTAACCGGTAATCATGGAACAGCAACCAGTGCAGTTTCGGGAGAATTTGTTACAGATCCACCTATTATTAGCAGCCAATCAACAGCAGCCCAAACACAACCCATATATGGAACTTTTGCTCCAATAACGGTCACTGCAAGCGGAACAAATTTAACTTATCAATGGTATAGTAATGTTTATGCAAGCAATGAAGGGGGAACTTCACTCGGAACTGATAATGGAGCACAAACCAATAGCTATACTCCACAAGTAACAACCGCAGGAACTCTTTATTATTATTGTATTGTAACTGGCGCATGCGGACCAGTAACCAGTCAGCTCTCAGGGGCGTTTATTGTTAACCCCATAGAACTTGCCGGAAGCGGCACCGCTGGCGACCCCTATCGAATTGCCAATCTGAATAATCTGTACTACCTTTCAACCACACCCTACTTATGGGATAAAGGTTATACCTTTATACAAACCGCCAATATCAATGCTGCCGAAACCCGCAACTGGGATGGCGGACAGGGGTTTACTCCTATCGGAAATCGAAATGTCATGTTCCAAGGAAATTATCATGGCAAGGGGAATGTAATTGACAGCCTTTATATCAATCGCCCCGGGTCAATGGAGGTTGCGTTTTTTGGTTATATTTATAAGACACCCTCTGGCGTAAAATCAAGCATTGATAGTCTTAGTTTAACCAATGTGAATATAACAGGAAATGGGAGTGTTGGAGGGCTTGGTGGCATGGCACACGATTTTAACATTAGCCATTGCAGTGTTATTGGCGGAAGTGTTACTGCAACCAATTCCGAATATTCAGCTGGTGTTGGTGGAATGTTTGGATGCACTTCCGGAGCTGCTGCCAATAATAATAGTACCTCTCATTGTTTTGCTGCGGTAGCTGTTAGTGGTCAGGGTGAAGTTGGTGGTTTTGTTGGCCAAACTTATGGCGGCTATATAAACCAATGCTATTCTGCGGGCTCGGTTAGCGGTACCGGTGAATATGTTGGTGGATTTGTTGGCTATAGGATGAGTTTGGGCAATATATATTCGTTGGATAGTAGCTATTATGATATTCAGGCCTCCGGACAAGCAACAGGTGCCGGAAGAAATGATTATCCGGCATACAACCACCTGCAAGGGAAAACCACTGCCGAAATGAAAACCCAGGCTACTTACGATGGCTGGAATTTTAGCACGGTTTGGAAAATTTCGGGCAGCGTAAACAATGGCTATCCGTATTTTGATTATCCTACCCAGATATCAACTGCCACCGTAAGCAATATAGCCAACAACACGGCAACCGCCACCGGCGCCATTAGCCACATAGGCGCTTTAGCTATTACGGCGCATGGTTTTTGCTGGAATACCACCGGCACACCAAGCCTTGCCGATGGCAAAATAAACCTCGGTGCAACAACTACTTCAGCCGATTATTCGGCAAGCATTAACAGTTTTAGCCATAATACAACGTACTATCTGCGTGCTTATGCCATTGATGCCAACGATACTATCTATGGTAATGTGGTAAATTTTACAACTACAAATGTAATTACGGGCGGAACCTGCATAAAAGTGACAACACAATTTGGAGCGATACGGATACCGGACAATAACACCCTGGATTTGACTAACAATTATAGCATAGAAGCTTGGATAAATCCTGATGAATATATTGGTAGCAGTTATAAATGGTTCTTAAGGAAAGGGTTATTTATTAGTGGTAATAATGGTGTTCGTGGTATAGTTAGTGGATATTACTTAGCAAGGACAGGCGGGGGGAATAGTTTGGGGCTGGTTTTTGACGATATGATAACCGCCGACAATATTCTTTCTGAGGGTAAGTGGAATCATATAGCTGCTGTAAACGACAATGGAACACGGCATATCTATGTAAACGGGGTGGAATATCCGCTTACAGGAACTCCG
>JBAWXD010000143.1:0-9510 GCA_037144275.1 Paludibacter sp.
ATAATGACGATTTTCATGTCGGCCATTTCTTTTTATCTGTTGTATGTCAGCAATAAAGGCGAAATTAATCCAAATTTGCTTATAGCACTGATTGGTGCATTCTATGTTGTATTGGGTAATTATTTACAATCCGTAAAACCAAATTACTTTATTGGCATTCGTACGCCCTGGACACTTGAAAATGAAGAAACCTGGAAAAAAGTTCACCGACTTGGAGGGAAATTATGGCTCGTTGGAGGTTTGATTACCATCTTTATAGCTTTTATTGCCAAAAACAATTCCTTATTGGCTATTACATTTGGAACAGTAACAGCCATAATAAGTATTGTTCCTATACTATATTCCTATATCGAATTCAGAAAAATCCACAAAAATGAAGACTAAACATTTATTTATCAGCTTGTTTATTATAATTACAGGCACGATTTCGGCACAGGATATTATTGGTGACTGGAATGGCGTACTCAAAGTGCAAGGCATGCAAATGCGATTGGTGTTTCATGTTACAAAAACTGATGCCGGTTATGCCGCCACAATGGATAGCCCCGACCAAGGTGCAAAAGGAATTCCAATGAGTAAAACATCTTTTGAAAATTCCATATTTAAAACTGAAATGGCAGCTGCCCAAATTGAATATACAGGAAAAATGGATAGCACCTATCAGATTGTAGGTACATTTAAACAAGCAGGAATGGTTATTCCAATGAATATGAGCCGTAAAGCCACCGAAAAAATGGTGCAAAAGCGTCCGCAAGAACCTGTAAAACCTTATCCGTATTATTCCGAAGAAGTCACTTTTCCAAATTCAAAAGACAGCATAACACTTGCCGGCACATTGACTTTACCTAAAAAAAATGGAAAATTTCCGGTAGTAGTACTAATTACCGGCAGTGGACCTCAAAATAGAGACGAAGAGTTGATGGGTCATAAACCTTTTCTGATAGTATCCGATTTTTTAACCCGAAACGGTATCGGCGTATTGCGTTATGATGACCGTGGAACAAACGCTTCGACTGGTGATTTCACAAAAGCAACTACAAACGATTTTGCTACAGATGTGGAAGCTGCTGTTAACTATCTGAAAACAAGACAAGACATTGATAAAAAAAAGATTGGATTAATTGGACATAGCGAAGGCGGAATTATAGCACCAATAGTAGCTGCAAACAGCAAAGATGTTGCATTTATTATTCTAATGGCTGGCACAGCGGTTTCGGGAGGTGAAATACTGTTACTACAACAGCAATTGATTGGACGGGGTAATGGAATGAAGGAAGACGACATCAAAAAAACGAGTGACATTAATCGAGAAATATTCAGGATGATAACCAAATCAACCAATTTGGCTCAGCTAAAAATTGAATTAACTGATTATATTAAGTCCAACATCAAAGAAATTCCGGGTATGGAAATCCCAAAAGATGCTTCCGAATCGTTTATTATCGAACGTCAAGTTGCCCAGCTCACTGCACCATGGATGATTCACTTTATCAAATACAATCCTGCATTAATTCTTGAAAAAGTAAAATGTCCGGTATTGGCTATCAATGGCAGCAAAGATATGCAAGTACCCTCAAACGTAAATCTTCCGGCTATTGAAAAAACATTGAAAAAAAGTGGAAATAAAAAAGTTACTATTAAAGAATTTGTCGGTTTGAATCACTTATTTCAGGATTGTAAAACCGGTTTGCCAAGTGAGTATTCAGAAATTGAGCAAACTATGTCACCATTGGCATTGGAAACTATGACGAACTGGTTAAAGAATATTTGTAAGTAAACACGGGTATATTTGTTAGTCGGCAGTGGCAGTGGGCAGTGAATGGTAGATAATCTATACCGACTGCTTTCTGCCGACTGCCAAATTTTTGTTCACTTGTTTCCTGAAATTTGATTATCTTTGTACTCTATTTAGGGATTGGTTAACTTGCTAATTTGACTTTTATTCCAATCGTAAATTGTAAATTCTAAAATCGTAAATTGAATATATGGCAAAAGAATTGACTTCGCGCAGCGAAAATTACTCACAATGGTACAACGATTTGGTTATGAAAGCTGATCTGGCCGAAAACTCAGCGGTACGTGGTTGTATGGTCATAAAACCCTATGGATATGCAATATGGGAAAAAATACAGGCCGAATTGGATCGTATGTTCAAGGAAACCGGACATGTAAATGCATATTTTCCGTTATTTATACCTAAATCGTTTCTGAGTAAGGAAGCCGAACACGTGGATGGTTTTGCCAAAGAATGTGCTGTTGTTACTCATCATCGATTAATGGCTGATCCGGACGGGAACGGACTAATTGTTGATCCAACTGCCAAACTGGAAGAAGAACTAATTGTTCGTCCAACTTCCGAAACAATTATCTGGAGCACCTATAAAAACTGGATTCAATCCTATCGGGATCTGCCTATTCTCATCAATCAATGGGCAAATGTGGTTCGTTGGGAAATGCGAACCCGTTTGTTTTTGCGTACAACCGAATTTCTCTGGCAAGAAGGACATACTGCACACGCAACAGAGCTTGAAGCTATTGAAGAAACAAAAAAAATTCTTGAAATTTATGCTGACTTTGCTGAACGATTTATGGCCATGCCAGTGTTAAAAGGCGTAAAGTCGGCAAACGAACGTTTTGCCGGTGCATTGGATACTTATTGTATTGAAGCATTGATGCAGGATGGAAAAGCTTTGCAAGCTGGCACATCCCACTTTCTGGGACAAAACTTTGCGAAAGCATTTGATGTCACTTTTGTTGATAAAATGAATAAACTGGATTATGTATGGGCTTCATCCTGGGGTGTTTCCACCCGATTGATGGGTGCGCTAATTATGACACACTCCGACGACAACGGTCTGGTACTTCCTCCAAACCTCGCTCCATTTCAGGTGGTGATTGTTCCCATATATAAAAACGACGAACAATTGGCTGCCATCAGTGAAAAAGTAAACGAAATCATTCCAAAACTGAAATCATTGGGCATTAGCCTTAAATACGACAACAACGACAATAAAAAACCGGGATGGAAATTTGCTGAATACGAATTGAAAGGTGTTCCGGTTCGCCTGGCAATGGGTGCCCGCGATCTGGAAAACGGGACGGTGGAAGTTGCGCGTCGTGATACCTTAAGCAAAGAAACTGTTTCGATTGATGGCGTAGAAACTTATATAGCTCAGTTGCTCAAAGACATTCAGGCTAATATTTTCCAGAAAGCTTACGATTACCGGGCTTCCGTAACACGTGACGTAAACTCCTACGACGAATTTAAAGTAGAAATTGAAAAAGGTGGTTTTCTGATGTGTCACTGGGATGGTTCACCCGAAACCGAAGATAAAATCAAGGAAGATACCAAAGCTACCATCCGCTGTATTCCATTAAATGGCGATTCGACACCCGGCGTTTGTATGGTTACAGGAAAACCATCGGCACAACGCGTGGTATTTGCTAGAGCATATTGAGTTTGTAAAGTTATAAAATCTGTAAGTTTATAAAGTTCTGACAGAATATTGAAAGGCTTCACGTTTTGTGAGGTCTTTTTATGCTAAAAAAGGTATATGAGTGAAATAATATTTTTGTTTCTCAACTAAAAAAAATCAAATGAAGGTGCTCTTTATAGGTGGAACAGGCGTGTTAAGCTCGGCTTGTACGGAGTTGGCGATTAGCCGTGGTATAGATGTATTTCATCTGAACCGTGGGTTGAGTGCCAATATTCGAAATGTACAGGGAGCAAAAACCATTATTGCTGATATACGAAATGTAGCTGAAACGGCTAAAGTCCTCGAAAATCAAGAATTTGATATTGTGGTTGATTTTATTGCCTACGAACCTGAGCATATTTCAAATGACATTGCTCTGTTTACAGGTAAAACAAAACAATATATTTTTATCAGTTCGGCTTCAGCCTACGAAGTTCCAAAGGTATTACCTGTTACTGAAGAAACGCCCCTCGATAATCCGTATTGGGAGTACTCCCGAAAAAAAATTGCCTGTGAAAATGCATTGAAAGAATCCGGACTAAAAAGTGTTTTTCCGTATACCATTATCCGTCCATCACATACCTATGATAAAACCAAGATTCCGACTATTGGTGGCTACACGGTGTTACACCGAATGCTTCAGGGATTGCCTGTAATTTTGCCCGGTGATGGAACTTCGATTTGGACACTTACATGGAATCATGATTTTGCTGTGGGTTTGGTTGGGCTTTTTGGCAATCCAAAAGCAATAGGTGAAGCTTTTCATATTACTTCCGACGAGTGGCTAACCTGGAATCAGATTTACGACATTCTGGCTGCAGAACTGGGCTTAACTCCAGATATCGTTCATATTCCTTCTGATATTATTGTCCGTTACGATGCTGAAATAGGTGCCGGTTTGCTCGGCGATAAAGCCCAAAGCATGATTTTCGATAATTCCAAAATCAGAAAGTTTGTACCCGATTTTAATCCACAGTTAAAATTCAGAGATGGAGTTAAAGAAGTGATTAAGTGGTACAAAGAAAACACTGTACAATTAGCTGTTGATACTCACATCAATGGGTTTATGGATAGGGTAATCGGGGATTTCAGAAAACTTGTCTGAACCAGAATTTACTTAATCTTAGAATTTCCAGAATTATTTTTATATTGAAAAATCTTAAATTTTAGTACAATCGAAACAAGCACTTAGTTTGTCAATATTCTGTCAATTTTAATACTGTTTAGCATGGTTTCCACCTTTCAGTCTTTTAGGTGAACCAGACCAGGAACAACCAAGGCAATAAAGTGTGGTTAAGTCAAAACCTTCCAACGAATCTAGAGGATTTATTGGAATAACATTGTAATTTTCATCCACGTTTACCAGCACAGTGTCGTGTTGCTCATTTCGGACGTAGAAACGGTGAATATCGCACTGCGGACAACGAAGTTTTTTCATTATTTATCCGTGCTATCTATTTCGGCTATTTCAAGTTCCTCAGAAGTCAAATCTTCTAACTTTTCGTTTTCACAACGTAATACACGTCCGGGAAATTTTTCAGGCCAAGTAAGATTATGCGTAGCCATCAGCACCGTTGTACCCGACTGACATATAGTATAAAGAAGTTCTATCAGTTCATTTCCTGTAACCAAATCAAGATTTCCAGTGGGTTCGTCAGCCAGAATTATTGAAGGTGAATTAAGCAAAGCACGTGCAATTACTATGCGTTGTTGCTCGCCACCTGATAATTGATGAGGCATTTTAGAGGCTTTAGTGCTCATTCCTACCTGTTCAAGTACATGGTTAATTCGTTCGTCGATAGCCAACTGATCAGTCCAGTCAGTTGCTTTCAGCACAAATTCGAGGTTTTTATATACCGAACGGTCGGTCAGCAATTGAAAATCCTGAAACACAATACCAATTTTACGACGAAGATAGGGTATATCGTTGTGATACAGATTGCATAAATCATATCCAAGCACTTCAGCTGAACCATTAAAAACAGGCACTTCGTGATAAATCGATTTCAACAACGAAGTCTTGCCGCTACCCACTTTTCCGAGCAAATACACAAATTCACCCGAATGAACTTCCAGTTGTACATCCTTCAACACCAATTCATCCTGCTGATAAATATCAACATCGCTATATTTTATCAATTGTTTCTTTTCCATAAAAACACTAATTTTCAATTATTTAATTTCCAATTGATTAATTGGAAATTGGGAATTATTTATGTCTTTTCTTTAATTCACGTGCCAAATCGTCCAGCGAATACCCTTTGGAGGTAAGCAAAACAATCAGGTGAAAAATCAGGTCAGAAGCTTCGTAAATAAAACCTTCTTCAGTGCCATTAGTAGCTTCAATAACAGTTTCTACAGCTTCTTCACCCACTTTTTGCGCCATACGGTTCACTCCCTTTTTGAAAAGTGAAGTGGTGTATGAACCTTCCGGCATTTCGTTGAAACGTACAGTAATAAAGTCCTGCAAATATTTTAGAAAAGCAATATCGGCTTCATTTTTTTCACCCCAGCAAGTATCTGTACCTGTATGGCAAACAGGTCCGAAAGGTTTTACTTTTATCAGTAAAGTATCGTTGTCACAGTCGGGAGTAATCGAAACTACATTGAGAAAGTTACCACTCTCCTCCCCTTTTGTCCAAAGGCGATTTTTGGTACGACTGTAAAAAGTCACCTGACCGCTTTCCTGTGTTTTGGTCAATGCTTCTTCATTCATATACGCTAGCATCAATACTTTAGAGGTCATTTCATCCTGTATAATAGCCGGAACCAATCCGTTTGATTTTTGAAAATCTATATTCATTTTTCTTCTATTTTTTACTTATAGGTTTAATAGCCTGCGAAATTACAAAAAATCAATCAATTGTAAGTAAAAATGAATGAAAATATCATTAAATCAAAACTTTAATTACAAATATAATTGTACTTTTGTCCTTTATAATATATAAGGAAAGTTGCCGGAGTGGTCGATCGGGCTTGTCTCGAAAACAAGTGTACGGGTTATACAAGCACTATCGAACATAAAACTGCTTATATTTTTGATTTTCAAATATTTAAATAGGAGAATTAATTAGGAAAGTTGCCAGAGTGGTCGAATGGGTCGGTCTCGAAAACCGATGAACGAGCAATTGTTCCGTGAGTTCGAATCTCACACTTTCCGCACATATAGTTAGTTTTCATTTATGTTTTTAACTGTTTCATCTACTATCAATACACCATTCTCAAACCAAAGATAAATGTCCGATTCATAAACTGATTCATAACCAATGTGTACATATTCTATCAACTCGCCTGAATTTATTTTCAATCTACCAATAACCCAATAAGCAAAGACCTCAGTCTGTCCGGGAAATAATTTTTCCATTGCCGATACATGTTCTTCAATCTCAATTTGATTGTTTCTTTTCAATGACCAAGGTGATTTGATATTTAACAGATAGATTTTATTGTCATCAATTTTCCATGTAGCATAATAACCTCTATAACAAGATGTACTAATTGCTGTGAATAGTTTCTCAATCTTATTATCATATAAGTAGCTTGATAGTGGCTCACAAGCCAGACTATACTCTATATTGTCAATAAAAATACGGTCTCCGATTTGTGCAGTCATCAAATAATAAGTTGATTTAATTTAGAACAAAAATAACAATAAAATTCATACTTGATTGATATCTAACTATACAATATATATGTTTTGTGTGATTATCCATAAATGATTATATTTGCAGAACATATTACTGCTGTTTATATACAGTAAAAAAAGTATCAACTAAAAATTATTGAAAAAATGCAAGAACTAGTAAACAAAATTAAAGCAGAATGTGCGGCATTTGCCACTGATGCAGATTTGCAGGTTGAAAAAGGTAACAAAGCTGCTGGTACCCGTGCCCGCAAAACATCTTTGGATCTGGAAAAATTATTGAAAGAGTTCAGAAAAGTATCTATTGAAGCTTCCAAGAAATAATACTTCTCTACTCTTCCTAAAGAACAAAAGCTTTCCTTCATAATGAGGAAAGCTTTTCGTTTTTTTGGATATTATCATTTTCAGCAGAATGACAGTTGCAGCTACATATCTGAATCTAAATCGAATCTAGCTAAAGATTATCATATCAACCAGTTGAGAGAAATAATCTATTGACCAGATTTCCAGTTGCCCCGGGTCTTTTATAAATGGTTTTACATCCGCTTTTACCATATCCATATTGGTACTGGCTATCTTTTGTTTTAGTAGTTTTTTAAATAACTCAGGTGTCATCTGTTCCATATTTATTGATTCAAATTGTTGGGTTCTTTGGCAGAAATGAGTAAAATCTAAACTGACATTATTCTTTACATACCAATCAAAATCATACCAATCACGACCTTTCACCCTATTATTCCATTTACGGAAAAGCAATGCATGCATTTTACCTGCATATAAACTCGGTAAAGTATAACAACGGGTCATAAACGAATAAGGAAGCAATAGTAATTTTGATTCCGTTGAAAATCCTATCGGAGGATTGATATCTAATTCAATCTTTATTTTTACACTACGCTCCGTTCTGAATTGCAAATTATAAATCGCTGTATCGTCTTTAAGAAAAGCTGATTCGACATTAGATTCATTTTTCTTCTCCTTTTTGTTGATTATTACTTCTCGTCCCAATGCTGTAAATTCATGAATAATGGGTTGGAAATAATCCTCCAGCTTGAATTCTTTGTTCGGTTGCAATAAGGAAAAATCCACATCTTCAGAGAATCTGTCTAATTTATGAAAAATACGCAGACATGTTCCACCGTAAAATGCAGCATGTTCAAAGAATCCACCCCTGTAAAGTCCTGCCAACGCTATTTGTTGCATTACTTCATTTAAGGCATTGGTGTAATCATCATTGGTTATTATCTCGTAGCGAGATAGCATGGTATCAAATACGCTCATTGTTTCAGTAATTTATAAAGTAAGGTGAGTTCTCTTTTTTTCTTGCTTACATCTATACATTCTTTGATAATATCAACATTGTAATGTTCAATTACCGATAAATCAATTCGCATATCTTCTTCCAGGTAAATTCTCATTGCCTTTTCGGATTGAAGTCTTAATCCGGCTGTTTGTATAATTGTATCACACAAAGCTTTTTCAGGTGTAGCAATAAGGAAAGCATACTCATTATTCACAATCTCTTGCCGTATACCCATTGTAAGATATTCTTTAGTAACACCTATATAGTAGAAGTTTCCCAACGGGGTTGAAAAATTCCTACTTCGTTTGATGGTCATTGAACTGACATTATGGACTCTTTCCGGTATTAACTTATAATATGAAAGTGCAGTTTGAAGCGAAACATAAGAAGGACCATAAAGATGATTGGCAATCAGTTCTTTTGATAAGGGCTGATTGAACAACTTAGGAGAAACGACAAAGAGTCCTCGCTTTAATCGAATCAGGAAATCCGATTGCTCTAATGATGATATCTTATCCTTTGGCGACTTATATTCTTTCAATGATCCAGTCAATGTAGCTGTATCAAACGGAATAATGCCAAATTGCTGTAAAAAATCAGTATTTACCATTTTTGTGAGTTCAGATATACGGCACAAATATAGTAATAATTACACAGATAATCGAATTAATACCGAATTTCTATGTAAAATATGCTGTTTATTTGTAGATATTACAGGTATTATCCTCTTTCTTAGGCAATAAAAGGGTAATTGAATTGATTATTCTCACTTTTAAGTTGTAAGAAATTCAATTTATCAGATTATTAGGCACTTTACTTAAATTTTAATAAAACCAATCAGCTTAGGTCTGTTTTTCTGCCGGAAAACAGGTTGTCAATGCCATACATTTAGCACCGGTAACTTTCCCTGCGGTTATTCCACTAACCTGATCTTCCACACCCACAATTCAAAAACCGACATTGTACTATTATAGTATCTTAAATAATGAATATAGTAATTAAAAACTACATAGTCAAATTAATTTACTCATAATGTAATGTTACCAGGCTACATTCAAACTCTAAAATGATATTATTAAAGTACAAAT
>JBAWXD010000144.1:0-9474 GCA_037144275.1 Paludibacter sp.
TTCCACCTCTTTATTCGCAAAAGCAGGATTATTTGCTTTACGGTAATTAAGTGGTGAGATTCCGAATAATTCCTTGAAGCATTTGCTAAAATACCGTGGTGTATTGAATCCAAGCCGGTATGTGATATCTGATATATTTAATTCATTCTCGGTTGTGAGTAGTGTGGCAGCAGTTTTAAGCCTGATATTCAGAATAAAATCATTCGGAGTCATACCAATAATACCTTTCAGTTTCAGGTACAGTTTACTTCGTCCCAATGCCATTTCCTGTGCAAAAATAGTTACGTCAAAGTCATAATCGTCAAGGTGTTTTATCACAATTTCTGTAGCTTTATTCAGCAAGTCCTGATCCATTTTGTTGGTAGCAATGGAAATTGGTGCATTGTCGGTTTGCTTTGAAAAACGATCCTGCATTCGTTTGCGGCTTATAACCAAATTGTTACAGCGGCTTATCAGCATTTTTACATTAAATGGCTTGGTAATATAATCATCAGCACCGACCATCAAGCCCTCGAGGTTCAGTTCTTCCGACGAATCGGCTGTCAGCAAAACT
Source organism: Paludibacter sp. (assembly GCA_037144275.1). Lineage (GTDB taxonomy): Bacteria > Bacteroidota > Bacteroidia > Bacteroidales > Paludibacteraceae > Paludibacter. The sequence continues at coordinate 554 of JBAWXD010000144.1, forward strand.
ATCGGGATATGCGACGTTTCGAAATTGGTTTTCAGTTTCATACACATTTCTTTGCCAGACATTTTTGGCATCATCACGTCGCTCAAAACAATATCCGGTTGTAACTCCTTTACTTTTTCAAGTCCATCCAGTCCATCAATGGCCGTTTCCACATGATAAATTGGTGAGAAAATATCAGAAAGGAAATGCAACATTTCTTCGTTGTCCTCCACAATCAGAATGGTTGAATTCAGCTTCTGTGTTTCAGTATCTGATTCTTCTTTGATAGATTCAATAAAGAAATTATCGGGGAAACTGGTGTTTTTGATGTAATCTACATCCGATTCGGAACTCGATTCTTTTTCTTTTGTAGTAAATTGATCGCTACCGGTTAAGAGCGAAACGCGGAACATGGTGCCTGCATCTTCTTTTTTTTCGGCAACAATAGTTCCGTGATGTAATTCTACAATTCCTTTCGAAAGGGCTAGTCCGATGCCTGTTCCATACGAACCCGAAGAATGATCGATCTGATTTTTGGCCTGGTAAAAACGGTCGAAAATCTTCGGCAAATCGTCTTCAGAAATACCAATGCCGGAGTCGATAACACTAATTCGTACTGTATTTGAAAGTTTTTCTATCTTTATGGTAATCGAACTGTTATTCTGAGAGTATTTGAATGCATTGGAAATCAGGTTATAAAAAACCTTCTGCAACTGAACAGGGTCATACCAAAGCAGGATGTTTTTCTCAACAGTAAAAAATGTGTATTCAATTTTGCGTGAAGCTGCAAGATCATTAAAGGACAGGTAAATGTTTTTGACAAATTCGACTATGTTCTGATTACTTACTTTAAGCGACAGTAATTCGTGTTCTTGCTTTCTGAAGTCGAGCAATTCGGTAATTAAAATTCGCAAATGAGAGGCATTTTTATAAATTTTTGATAAGCGATTATAAATAGATGGAGTGATATTATCCATTTGTGTCATTGACTCAATTTGCCCGATTATCAACGTTAGCGGAGTGCGGAATTCGTGGGATATATTGGTGAAAAACTGTAGTTTTGCCTGATTTAATTCTTTGATATGGTCATTTTCTTTGATTTCATATTCCAATGAAGTTTGCAACAGAATTTTTGATTTGTTGAACGAAATAATCCACCAAATAGCACCACCGATAACTAGCAAATAAATAATATAAGCAATATTAGACGCGTAAAATGGTGGAGAAACTCGCAGCTGTAATTCAATTTCTTTTGGTTTTACATTCGAACTGTTTGGAAGCACCTCTCGAACATGAAGCACGTAACTTCCCGGACTTAAATTGGAGTACTTAATGCTTTGTTCGGCCACCGGCATCCACTTGTCTTCAAAACCAACCAACTTATATTCGAAAGCCGTTTTATTAGCTTTTATATAATTGGAAGTTGCAAATTTTATAGTGATATTTGTCTGGTCATAGCTTAATTTAAGCTTATTCAAATATGGCATGCTAGTCAACAAAATACCTGTTTTATCTGTTGGTCTGATGAGTTGATTATTGACATAAATATCCGAGAAAAAGAGGTTATAGTCCTTCTGATTGGAATTAATCTGATTTTCAAAAAACGAGGCCATACCGTTAGTTCCGCCAACAAATATTTCCCCGTTACGGGTTACGTATACACCACACCCAAAGTTAATCATTTCCAATGGAAGTCCGTGCGATTTATCCAGACTATAGGTTTTATTGCTTTCAGGGTCAAACAGATTCACGCCTTTGTTTGTCAGCAAGACGATATATCCGTAATTTGTTTCGGTGATATCATAAATAAAGTCTGATAACAAACTATTTAGCTCAACATTATAACAACGAAAATTATCACTTTGGGGTAGATATTCATACAGTCCGGAACCTTTTGTGGCAAATAAAATGCGTCCTTTTTTGTTTTCGTAAATACGTGTAATGGTATGTCGGCCAATTGAAGCTGTTTTTTCGAAAGCGTGAGAATACGTTTTAAGTTTCTTATTTATAAGATTATAGCATTTTACACCACCATCTGTTTGCGCCAGCCAAAGGTTCTGCTTTGAATCAACCAAAAGGGTAGTTATATCTGTGCCAATTGCTTCTGCAGTTTTTATATCGCCGAAAAAAGGTACAACAGCCCCAGTCTTAATATTCAACTGTACAATTCCCTTTTGAGTTAAAATAATGAGATTCCCTTTGTATGGACAAAGTGTTTCTATCACATCGTTTGGGAAATTTGGAGTATTACGCGTGATTATTTGTGTAAAACGTCGACTCCGGATATCATAAATAGAAACTCCACCCATGTGTGTTCCTATATAAAGTTTGTCATTTTGAGGATTGTACCAGATGCATTTCAGATTATTGTGTGAGATGCTGTTTATTCCTTCAGCTTTAAATGCCTGAAAAGTTTTCGCTTTGCGGTCGTAGAAATTCAACCCACCACCTTCGGTGCAAATCCATAAATTTCCATTTTTGTCTTCAGTCATTTTGCCAACAAACGGAAAATTAATATTTTTGGGGCTACTGACATTGGGATAATAATAGGTGTAAATATTGGCTTCGGGATTGTAGTAATTAATTCCTCCGTAATATGTGCCAATCCAGATAGTCCCTTGTCTGTCTTTAAAAAGGGCATAAATGGATGTGTGCGAAAGGTCAGTTGGTTTATCTCCCGTTTTTTTGAAGTTTACAATAACACTGCTTTCAGGAGTTAGTCGATCAAGACCCATAAAAGTTGCTATCCAAATCTGACCAAAGTTATCTTCGCAGAAATCGCGTATAATATTGCTCGAAAGTGAATTTGATCCACCTGCATTTTGAAAGTAATGCTCGATTAACCCCGACCAGTTTACCTTAAATACCCCGTTTTCGGCCGTTCCAACCCAAATATTCTTTTTAGAATCTTCGTAAATGGCTGTAATTTTAAAATTAGGAATAATCACATTAAATATCTTATTGTCATCCAATAAGCAAAGTCCATTTTCAGTTCCTAAATACAGTTTATTGTTGCTTGCTTCAAAGAGTCGTGTGACCGGATATTTATCACTTAATTTAAAAAAGTCAGTACCTTTTCTTTTTGTATAATCGTACTGGATAATTTTATTTTCAGCCGCATACCAGAGATTTTTCTTACCCTGACCCAAAGCACGGCACTTGTTATTGATAAGCGTGAACTTATCAGCCATAATATCATACGAAACCAGATGTTTATATCCACATAGTAAGTATAAATGTCCTTTATTATCTCCCGAAATCTTATTAATTATATTACTGGTCAAACCAAATTGATCGTTTTCTGTTGCCCGGAACACTTCAATGTCTCTTCCGTCATAGCGGTTCAATCCCTCAGCAGTTCCGAACCACATGTAGCCAAGTTCATCCTGATAAACAGACATTACTGAAATTTGGGACAGACCATTTGTAGCTCCGAGATGTTCAAAATTTATTTCCTGAGCTGAAATCGATAAAAAGCCACACAAAACGAGTAGCAATGACAATAGATGTTTCATGGTTTCAATGTATTTTTTACAAAAATAGTGGATGTTCAGCTATTTATTGTGTATATTCTTCCGAATTATAGCCAAATATGTACGAGTATAAATTTTGACAGATAGTTATTGTCTTAATAATGAGTACGTAAACTAATTACATAATTTGGTGACAAAATAGGAAAAATTTAGCACAATGAGTGTGACTTAATCAATATACATTTGTAACAGAAAAATTTTAAGAATACTAAGATTATGAATAGGAGCTTTTTTTTGATACTTTGCACAGTAGCATGGATGAGTTGTGCAGCGCAAGAGAACAAATTTATTGATGAGAATATTTCGTTTGCTAAAACTCAAAGCTTGCAGATATTGAAAGTTTCTCCTGATGTAACTCAATACCCTAGAACTACAGAAAAAAGTGGTGCCATAAAGTATACCGATATGTACGACTGGACAAGCGGATTTTTTGCGGGTAATCTGTGGTATTTATTTGACTATTCAAAAGATGAATACTGGAAGAAAGAAGCCGTTCAATGGACAGAATCGTTAGAATCCCTGAAAAACTTTACCAAACATCACGACCTTGGTTTTATGATGTATTGTTCTTACGGAAATGCATACCGTCTTACTCACAATGCTCAATATAAAGACGTCCTCATTAAATCCGCCGAATCACTCTGCACACGCTTCAATCCTAAAACCGCTTGTATCAAGTCGTGGAACTACCGTCGTTCGTTAGACCGTAAATCAGAATGGTTTTACCCGGTAATTATCGATAATATGATGAATCTGGAATTACTATTTTTTGCATCAAAAGAATCTGGCAATCCAAGATATAAAAATATTGCCATTACACATGCCGAAACTACCTTGAAAAATCATTTCAGACCCGATTTCAGTACCTATCATGTGGTAAATTATGACTCGATAACCGGTGCAGTTCTCAATCGGGGTGCAGCACAGGGCTATACCGATGCTTCAACCTGGGCACGTGGTCAGGCATGGGCCATTTACGGATTCACTATGGTTTACCGCGAAACGAAAAAACCTGAATTTTTAAATGCAGCCATGAAAGCAGCCGATTTTTATTTGAATTGCAAAAATTTACCCAACGATTTGGTTCCATACTGGGATATAAATGTAACAGACTCGACATTTAAACCGGCGTGGAAAAATATAAGTAAACAATCACTTTTGCAGCGGGATGCCTCTGCTGCTGCAATAATTTCGTCTGCACTTTTTGAACTATGTCAATATGCCGGAGATAAAGGTATCAGTTATAAAAAAGCGGCAATTAAGATACTGGAAAGTCTTTCTAAATCTTACAGATACACGTCGGGTTCTAAGAGCTTTTTTTTGCTGAAACATAGTGTGGGAAGTTTCCCGAATAATGATGAAATAGATGTACCTTTGATCTATGCAGATTATTATTATCTTGAAGCACTATTGCGCTATAAAAACTTGTCAAAAAACTAAGAAACAGTTTAAAATTTAAAAATGAAAGATCGAAAGTTACTATTTTCTATTTTGTTTATTGCCTGTTTTTCAGTTTGTAATCAAAGGGTTAGTTCCGAAAACCTTCAACCAACATTTAATATTAGTGATTATAATCTCATTTGGCAGGACGAGTTTGATGGTGCCACACTGAATACTGCAAAATGGAATTATCGTGCCGAAAATACAATACGAAATTATGCTACTGTTTCCCGAAATACAATTGTGTTGGATGGTCAGGGTCATGTAGTTATTAGTGTCACAAAAGATATAAACGGAACCTATTATGTAGGAGAACTAGGAACTCAGGGCATATTTGAAACTACTTATGGTTATTTTGAATGTAGAGCAAAAATGAATTCTCAATTAGGTCCGCATGTAGCTTTTTGGTTGCAATCGCCCACAATGAGTAATGTTGGAGATCCTGCTATTAACGGCACAGAAATAGATGTTTTTGAATATCATCGTAAAACACCAACCTCGCTCTATCATAATTTGCATTGGAATGGCTATGGGACAAATCATCAGACGATTGGAACACAGTTTGTCTGGTCGGGAATTGATAACGGTTATCACACATTTGGATTGCTTTGGACAAGTACTACTTATACTTTCTATGTTGATGGGGTTCAAACCTGGCAAACCACTACGGCTGTCTCACAACGAAGTGAATACATGATACTTTCGACTGAACTTACCGGTTGGGGTGGCACTTTTATTTCAAGCACCTTTCCGGATAATTTCACAGTAGATTATGTTCGTGTCTATAAACCAAAGGATGTAAGCACAGCAACAACTAATCCATTGACTTCAACCTCCTTGAAAGTTCATCCTAATTTGGTCAGAAGTGGTGATCTGGTAACAATCTCAGTACCAAAAACTGTTGAGAAATCAATCGTAGATATCTATACAATAGCCGGAAATTTATTGAGAAATTTTGATGTTACACCTGATATGAATTTACAAATTAAGATTAATACTGCAGGAATGACAAGTGGTATTTACATTATCAGATGTAATAATCAGGCTGGAAAACTGGTAATCGAGTAATTAGTAATCAAACTTAATTATTCGCTAATTATTTATAATGAATTGAATATGAGAAAAATAGTATTATTGATTTGTCTATCGTTACTGATTGTTACCGGAATATTTTCTCAGAAACACATTTTCTCCTTCAATAAAACGGAGTTTCAGTTAGATGGAAAGCCTTTTCAGATTATCAGTGCTGAAATTCACCCCGGGCGAGTACCACAAATGTATTGGCGTCACCGCATTCAAATGGCAAAAGCCATGGGATGCAATACCATTGCTGTGTATGTATTTTGGAATTATCTGGAAGAAACGCCCGGTGTGTTTGATTTCAAGACAGAAAACCGCAATATCGCTCAGTTCATCAAATTCTGTCAGGAAGAAGGCATGTGGGTTTTATTGCGTCCGGGACCTTATGTGTGCGGTGAATGGGATTTGGGTGGTTTGCCATCGTGGTTACTCAAAATTTCAGACATTAAGCTGCGCTGCATGGATGAACGCTATCTCACAGCAGTAAAACGGTATGTTTCAGCATTGAGTAAACAAGTAAAGCCGCTATTATGCACCAACGGTGGTCCCATTCTGATGGTTCAGGTAGAAAATGAATACGGCAGTTATGGAAATGACGGACTATATGTGAAAACACTTCATGACTTATGGGTAAAAAACGGCATTGATGTACCTTTTTACACAGCCGACGGAGCAACACCGCACATGTTGGAAGCCGGAAGTTTACCCGGATGTGCCATTGGTCTCGACAGCGGAACCAATGATGCCGATTTTAATGAAGCCACAAAATGCAATCCGAATGTACCCGTTTTTAGTAGCGAAACTTATCCCGGTTGGCTGACACATTGGAAAGAACAATTTGCTAAACCGGATACAGCTAATTTGTTGAAAGAAGTACGTTATTTGCTTGAAAACAAGAAGTCAGTAAATTTCTACGTAGTTCACGGTGGAACAAATTTTGGCTTTTGGGCGGGTGCTAATGCCTTCAACCCAACTCAATATCAACCGGATTTGACGAGTTACGATTACGATGCTCCTATCAATGAACAAGGGCAACCAACGCCCAAGTATTTCGCCCTGCGTAAACTGATTAGTAAGTATGTTAGCTATAAAATTCCCGATGTGCCAATAACACCTGAAGCCATAGAAATTCCAGAATTTCAGCTTCATCCGTTTACAAGTGTTTGGAACAATCAGCCAAAACCAATTTTGTCGGCACAGCCAAAACCCATGGAGATGTTCAATCAGTCAAGTGGCTTTATTCTTTATCGGACTCACCTGATTGGCCATAAAAGTGGTAATCTGACTATTACCGAGCCGCATGACTTTGCGCTGGTATTGCTGAATGGTCAGCTGGTTGATACGATTTATCGCGATGGAGGTCGATGGACTATAAAAATTCCCAAAACCGATGTAAAAGAACCTGTGTTGGATATTTTGGTAGAAGGTATGGGACGTATCAATTTTGCTCAGTATATGATTGATCGAAAAGGAATTACCGACCGGGTAACCTTAAATGGAATGACTTTGATGAACTGGGAAATATTCTCCTTGCCGATGAATGATAAGTATATTTCGAAATTGCAACCCAATCTTCAAAACATCCATGATGGAGTATTTTTCGAAGGCAAATTTGATTTAGAAAAACCTACCGACACTTACCTGGATATGAGCAATTATGACAAAGGACTAGTATGGGTTAACGGACATAACCTGGGACGTTACTGGAAAGTTGGTCCACAAAAAAGATTGTATTGTCCGGCTAGTTTTATGCTGAAGGATGAGAATAAAGTGATCGTTTTTGATCTGCTGAATGCTCAACCAAAGCCGATTAAAGGTGTGAAGACCCTCGAATAAACAAATTTTATTGAGTAAAAAAGTATAAATAATGAGGGAAATACAAATAGGTTTTATCAGCTTGTTATTAATTATAAGTACGAATATCAGTGTTCTGACTCAACGAAATTTACTTCAAAACATTGCCCCCAAATGTTCTGACTCACAATTGTTGATTAAAGATTTTAAACCCTATGCCTCCTATCACGACCGTGAATTCTGGGACGCTTTACCCAATGAGATTAAAGAAAAATGCATTTCAGCAGCCGAAAAGAGTTCTCAATATGTTTTTGGAACGGTAACGTTAACCTCGTTTCTCGATTATAAACGAACTGGCAGCCGTACTGAAAGCGAAAAGTTCTATAATGACCGGAATGATAATCTGCGAAATCTTGTACTTGGCGAATTGGTTGAAGGGAAAGGACGTTTTATGGATGCGATATTGAACGGGACCTGGTCTATTTGCGAACAAACGTATTGGGGAGTTTCGGCTCATTTGGCTGCTCAGAAAGCCGGAATTGGTGTCCCTGACGTTAATGAACCTACAATTGATTTGGTTTCGGGCGAAATGGCCAATTTACTCGCATGGACTTACTATTTCTTTCACGCTGAATTTGATAAAACCTCTCCATTAATTAATCAACGAATCAAGCAGGAAGTAGATCGAAAAATAATTCAGCCCTATCTGGTACGCAACGATTTTTGGTGGCAGGCAACTAAACCGGGAGTTATGGTGAATAACTGGAATCCGTGGTGTAATTTTAATGTACTTACTGCAACGCTTTTGACTTCGGACGATTATGACCTGAAAGTAAAAGTATTTCGAAAAACAATGATTTCTGTCGATCAGTTTATCAATTATTACAAAGCAGATGGAGGTTGCGAAGAAGGACCGACTTATTGGGATCATGCAGCCGGAAAAATGCTTGAATACCTGGAACTCGTGAAAAAGTCTTCGGGAGGAAAGGTCAATATATTTGACAATGAGCTGATAAAACGTATGGGAAAATACATTTCTCTGGCCTATATCGGAGATAGATATTATCTCAATTTTGCAGATGCAATGGCTGTCAA
>JBAWXD010000145.1:0-9460 GCA_037144275.1 Paludibacter sp.
ATTAGGATACAATTCGATATTTGTTGGTTGAATTGGCTGTGACAGCGAACTCAAATTATCCACCAAAGCAAAAATGATTGTTGCCGAATCGGAAGGTGCTATTTCCTTCCAGGTATTACTTGTACTATAATAGCATACATCCACTGAATAGGTACTTGGATTCAGATTAATTATTCCGCTGAAATTGACAGTAACTTCCTGACCTTTCTCTATGGTTACATTTTGATTGCCTAATGTGGCAATAATACTCCCACCATTTTTGGGATATATATTTGCGACCATTCTGTTATCGAAATAACCATCTGTGTTTTTGATGTGTGCGGTCAAAACAGCATTATTTTTATCTACTTTCGGTTGATGGTCGAACGAAATGATATGAGTCAATACTAGATTAGTTATTCCTGTTGGTGTTGGCAGGACTTTTATCGGTAGTGAGCGGAGAATGGCATTCGTTGTTCCATTTGACCGAATATTCAATGAATCGTACAAAATATTCACATGGTAATTTCCGGTTGCAACAGTTACATTTCCACTGAAATCAATATTTTTTGTTACACCAGCGGCAATATTGATGGGTTGAGATGAAATGGTCTGAGTCACATCAGTCAAAGAGTCTGATTGTAGAATAACGGTAAAAGTGGAATTATATTCGCCACCCGTATTAGTGATATTTACACTCACACGTCCGGTCTTGTTCAGATAATAATTGTTCGGAATACTGAGCGAATTTACATTAAATTGAGGATATGCATCTCTGGTTGTGTAAAATTTCAGTTTAGTGTCTGTTACAGTAAGATTTACATAATCAGTTGTTCCAATTTTTTGACGTACTTTTTGCCAAACATTTTCCTCGGTGGCACGATAAATTGCATATAATTTATATTCTCCTACTGCTATGGTTGTTGGCATTGTAACTGTTGAAAAGCTAAAAGTAGTCCAACCGCTGCCACTCAACAGCCGTGAAACACTTACATTCTTAAGTATCTGTACTAATGCATTATTATTGTCATATAATGCCAATGCCACGTATCCGCCAAAAGTATTGATGCCGTTATCATACAGGTTTTGAAGATTCATGGTGAAAGCTGTTGTACGATCAATAGAATCAGTCACGCTGCTGTATAATTTACCGGAACATAAACGATACGATGAAACAGATGTCGTGTTGGGTTTTTGTATTCCGGTAGTAATACCCTGACTGGCATTGTATCCGCCTGCAGTTCCACCAATACCCTGATCGGCAGGATTTAGTACCGAGAGTTCAAAATAGCCATTTGATGAGCCACCCCAGCCCCAGTTGAAATGGAATAATCCGTTAGCATCATACCCATCGCACACAAACAGGTGACCGCCAGTGGTAGCTTGTCCATCGTACAAAACAGGACGGGAAGCGTTGAGTTCAGTTTTAATGATATCAGCCCATTCAGGTTTTGAATAATAATCTCGTTGAAAGAACTGGATATTTGAATCGTAATTGAAATAAGTTATCAGTGATTTGGCCATGGTAAAAGAAGATGCACTGCTTGATTTTCCATAGTCCATATTTACCGAAACACCGCAAGAATACATCAGGTTTGCCACTGCATTTTTCTGAATATCTGTGCTTGTTGAATTATAATAATCTGACATGTTTGCCCAATCGTAGCTTGTCGCGGAAAAATCTACAGTAAGTGGGACATTAAGCGTTTTGCTGGTATAGGTTTTAGAACCAAGTCCCGTTAGTGGCCAACTGTGATATTTCATCACTTGAGCCATTCCGGTAGCAACACAGCCTGTAACGCAGCGCGTAGTAGCATCAAACATTGGGCATAAATTATTGTAAGGTGAACTTTGATTCCATTTTATACCGACTAATAGTGGTGCAATACTGGTTGCAAATGAAGAATTATTTGATTCTTCGTTATTAGATTTCATTACAGGAGTAGCAGTTACTGGAAGATTATCGAGATTTTGTAATTCTGTCTCATAAAACGTAAGCCAGCTTTTCATATTCTCAGGAATATTGGTCGCATCAAAAGAACCTTCATCGGCATAGCCCAAAATATCTTTTGCCCGGTCATTACCGGAAACAATAACATATCCGTTATTTTCACCTATATTGTAAACGTAAAAAAATGGAGAAACCGTTTTGGTGCTTGAATATGCCAACCTAAGTTTTCTGATAGTTCCAGGAGCTTTCATTAATGAGCTTCCTGAAAGTTTTATAAACGAACTTGCCAGATTTATAGCATCGCCTTCTGTCCTGTTATTCGAATATCCGAAGGAAAGTAACATAATTAATAATCCGGCAAGGATGATGGCTTTTCTCATAAATAAATTTATTTTAGTTCAGTTTCAAACCTACTTTTACGATAATCCAATTAATCGAGTTATTATTATCACAAAAATACCTATATTTGATTTAGATAGGGGTAATCAATTTTCCATATTTTTGTATGTTTTCTTCTGACTTAAAAATAACTTCTATATTGTTTTGTTTTTGGACTTACTACTTGTTGATTATAAATATTTTACTCTGTTTTACATCCCTCATACAAAACTGTACACAAATTTGGAAGAATGAATACCATGAGCAATGTTTTTTCAATCTATTTTTGTTTCGTGAAATTTACCCACAAGTAAAAAGATTAAAACAACTTTTAAAATAATTAGTATGAAAAGATTTAAACTTCTTCTTTTAGTATCAGTATTTGTTGGATTTGCTAATGCAACGGTTTATTATGTTAGTTCTTCGGGAGACAACACTGATGGTTTAACTTGGGCAACAGCCTATACTTCTCCAACTGCCGCGTTAGCAGGAACACCTGTTGCCGGTGATGAAGTGTGGGTTAAACAAGGAACATATGTTTCTGTAGCAACTTTAAGTTGGAAAACAGGTGTTAATTTCTATGGAGGATTTGTTGGAAATGAAACTCTTCGTACTCAACGTAGTACAGATGCGACACTTACTATTTTGGAAGGAAACAGAACAAACCGTGTTTTAAATGCTCCATCCATGGCATCACCTACAACCTGGAGTGGTTTTACTGTTCAGAAAGGTAAAACAACAACCGGTGCCGGTGCTTTTCTTCAGAAAAATGCAATTCTGGATAATTGTATTATTCAATATAACAGCGCAACCAATAGTGGTGGTGCTATATATATACAGGGTCTTACATCAGATGCCGATTCTATAAAAGTATTGAATTGTATTATACGAGCTGATACTGCTGCCTTTGCAGGTGCAGGCAAATACGGTGGTGGAGGTATTTATATCAAAGCAGGATCATGGAAAGGTATTGTTAGGGGTTGTACAATTGATGGAAACGTGGTAGACGGAATTGCAAATGCAAGTTCCGATATTGATGGAGCTGGTGTTTATGTAGGCGATGGAACGTTGGACAATTGCATAATAAAAAACAATTTAGCAACCAGCAAAAATGCCACAACAAAAGCAGTTACAATTACTGGTAAATGTCAGGGTGGTGGACTTATGATTATGCCTCAGACTACAGCCAATCCAATTGTTGTGAAGAATTGTAGCATTACTGGTAACAGTTCTCAGACATCACAGGGTGGCGGTATTGCGATTGATCCACTTTGGACATCAGCTTTAATTGCTGCTCCGATTAATATTTCAAAAACGATAATAAATAACAATTTTGCCTATAAAAGTGGTGGTGGTATTATGGCAGATGGACAGTTTGCAACTTCAACCTCTTCTTATAAATTCGAAAATTGTGTAATCTCAAATAACAGGACTCAAACAGGACAGGGTGGAGCAGCATTTGTGAATAATATTGCCGCTTACAGTGGAACGGTTAGTTTTACAAATTGTCATATTGTAAACAACAGAATGTGTGTTTATAATTATGGTGGTGGAGGATTTTATTACAATAATATTCCTGCGGTTATTAAAAACTGTGTGTTCTGGGGTAATCTGAATGCCGGTACTTCACCATTGAAACATCATATCAGAACTGCCGGAGTTGATGGTAATCAGATACTGAATTGTTTATTTGACACTCGCTTCGTTACATCGGATGTGTATGCTACAACAACTTTGACAGCAAATGTAACAGTTGAACTTTCCAATACAGGTTCCGATGTAGGGAAATTATACCCAGCCTTTGTAACTCCAACAAACTTTACAGGCAATGTGGTTACAACTGCAGTTGATTCATTGGCAATGATCACCAACGCTAACTGGGGAATAACGTCAGCTTCAGCTTGTTTGAATTCAGGTACAATTACTACAGCAACTACGGATATTACAGGTCTGGCTCGTCCACAAGGAAGTGCTTATGATATTGGTGCATATGAACTTGTTTATTATAATACAACAATTACCTTCAACTCTGGTGGTACAGTAAATAGTTATACTACCGGTGCTGTTGACCCTCAGGCACTAGGAAAACAACTGACATTTACGATAACTCCAAATCATGGAATGGGAATTCAGTCGATACTTTATAATGGTACTGAAGTGAAAACTCAGCTTACTAATTTACTTGGTTCAAGTGTCTATTATGGAGGTAATTACACAACATCGGCATTAAGTGCTAATTCAACATTGGTTGTAGTCTTTGAAATAGATCCTACTACTGGATTAAATCCGGTTGAGAATGAGTTTCAATATATCTCAACTAATAAAAAATTAGAAGTTCGTGGTTTAATTTCAGGTTCAGAAGTATCAATATATACTGTTGCCGGACTTAAAATGCCAACCAGAAGTGCAAGTACTTCAACTGAGACTTTTGACTTGCCTCAAGGAATTTATTTCGTGAAGGTTGCCAATACTGTTAAAAAGGTTGTTGTGCCGTAATATATTTTTTCCTAATTTACCCATTGTATTCTGCAAATAATCTGATATTATTTGTCTGATTACAATGGGTTTATTTTTTATTTTATTTGTACCTTTACGACAAAAAATTATACAACAACAATTTAATACACAATGGTATGACTAAAAGATATGTTCGCCATAAAAGCTTATTACTACTCCTTTTTTTTGTTTTTTGTTTTCAAATTTCAACTGCAAAAATTAATAAAACATTTACTGGTACTCAAGATCGTGCATACTGGGTCTCATTGCTCGATAAAATTTCTTCGCCGGTATTAAGCAATATGAGCAAGGCTGAACTACACAAAAATATGCAGGTGGAATACAGTCCTATCTGGGATGGACGCGACAAGGAAGTAGCTTATCTGGAATGTTTTGGTAGGCTAGTTGCAGGAATTGCTCCATTTTTGGCACTTACACCAGATGGAACTCCCGAAAGTAAAATTCGGGAACGGCTGCTGGTGCAAACACAACAAAGTATAACACAGGGATTTAATCCTGACGGTCGGGATTACTTGTTCAAAGCTTCCAATACTGCTCAAACGCTGGTTGATGCAGCTTACATTGCACAAGCCTTATTGGCAGCCCCTGCTGTATTGTGGGAGCCGCTCGACTCTCTGACCAAAACACATGTTATTCACGAATTTGTGAAAGTAAGACAAATCAAACCCTTTAACAGCAACTGGTTGCTGTTTGCAGCTATGGTGGAGAGCTTTCTGCTTCAGATAGGAGAAAAACCCGATGAAGCCCGAATTAATAATGCTATTAATAAAATGAGCGAATGGTATGTGGGTGACGGTTGGTACAGCGATGGTCCAAAATTTCATTTCGACCATTACAACGGATATGTCATTCAACCCATGTTGGTAGAAGTGTTGCGGGTAAATGTCGCTCACAATCGCCGTACGATGAAAGAGTACGAATTGGCTTATAAACGAATGCAACGCTATGGGTCGTTTCAAGAAAGATATATTTCGCCCGAAGGAACTTATCCTGTCTTTGGCCGCTCCTCTACCTATCGTGTGGGTGCTTTTCAACCTCTCGTGAAGCTGGCGTTGGATCATAAACTTCCGGAAGACATAGAACCTGCTCAGGTGCGTTGTGCCATGACAGCTGTTATGAAGAATGTGTTCATTCCGTCCACCTTCCGACCCGGATATTGGCTCACGTTGGGTTTGGTTGGAGATAACCAAGAGAACTTGGCAGATTACTATTCCAATACGGGTAGTATGTATCTGACTTCTCTGGTTTTTCTGTCATTGGGTTTGCCTGCAACCGATGAATTTTGGTCTGCTCCCTATGCTGAATGGACACAGAAGAAAGCATGGAGTGGGAAAAGATTTACAAAAGACTACGCAGTAGATTATTGACACAAAAATGCATCTATGAAAAAAATCATTCTGGCCATTTTGTTTGTTGGCTTTTTTTTGAATACATTAGCTCAAAAAGCTTCTTCAAAAGTCTTCTGGAAAGAAGATTTCTCATTGGGAAAAATGCCCGACGGTTGGAAATCGGTGGCACTGAACGACAGTAGCTCCACCTGGTTTTTTTCCGATCAACCTTATCCCGGTTCGCCCGGACGAAATTATCAGGCACCGCCAATTGCCTCAGCCAGTCGTGGATACCACATGCAAATCGCACCCGGCGTTCGCGTTGGAAAAAATATCCGCAAATGGAAAAAAGCGAATATCCAGCCCAATGCCTATATCCAAACCTGTGGCATTGACTGCTCTGCTAAAAAATCGGTGGTTTTGAAATTCCAACAAAACTTTTTTTGGGGCGAATGGGAACAACCCGGGCTGGTTTCAGGACTTATTGTGGCGGTTAGTAATAACGAAAAAGATTGGAAAGAGTACGATGTTCGGAATAACATTGCACCGGCTTCCGACTGTCCAAACCCTATGAACGTGGAGCTGAATATTACGGCTGTAGCTGCAGGGCAAAAGACCGTTTATATTCGTTTCTGGTGGCGAAACATGTATCAATGGTATTGGATGGTTGACGATATACAACTCTCGGAGGCATTCGATGCCGATGTGCAGGCTTTGGATATTGTTTCTCACAAAACCGAAGGAAACATATTCAAAAAAGACGATAAAATGTCTTTTAGTTTTGTAAACCTCAGTTCCAAACCGTTGACAAAGAATGTAGATTGCTACCTGAAATTAGACAACCGTCCGTTGATGAAGGTTACCATTCTGGCATCGGTCTACAAGCCTATAGGCATTATCGATACTATACATGTTGACTTTCCAAATCTGAATTTGACTGATATTGGTATACACAAAGTGAAATTCTATACCGATCTGGAAAACGATTTGCGTCGTTCGAACGATACATTGACAATGGAACTGTATTCGAAAGCTTGTGAGTTGGGGAATATCACTGACTTCAAAGCAGATCAAAACGAGTTGCAGATTTCGTGTCATCAGGCCAAACTAAAGTTGCACCTTCTTCGCAACGATATGTTTCGCATTTGGTTGGCTTACGATGGTGTTTTTAGCAATCCGGTCGGCAACGATATTATTATCAATACTCCGAATATGGCTGTCGACAAAAAACTGACCGATGAAAGCGATTATTACCTGCTTAAAACACCCGAAATGGCTATCAGAGTGTATAAAGCACCTTTGCGTTTTGCACTTTACAAAGCTGATAATGCTACGTTGGTGTGGGAAGAAGTAAAAGGAATTACGTATGGAAAACAAACCGTACAATACCTGAAACGTGGCAACAACGAACAGTTTTATGGTGGTGGAATGCAAAACGGACGTTTCTCGCATCGCGATAAAACCATTAAAATGACCATCGATTACAAATGGGAAGATGGCGGAAACCCCAATCCGGAAACTTTTTATATGAGTACTTACGGCTATGGAGCTGTACGGAATACTTATGCAACGGGTGAATATGCATTCAAAGACACGATTCGACTGGCGCAGGAGGAAAGCCGTTTCGATTGCTATTATTTTGTGGGCAATTCGCTGAAAGAAACTTTGGGCGATTTTACCGACCTGACAGGAAAACCTTTCCTGATGTCTCGCTGGGCGTTGGGAATGGGCGATTCCAATTGCTATAACCGTGGAGCCAAATCGGGAAAAACGATTGGTTCTACCACAACCGGTCATGATGGTTTGACGCCAAGCGTTATTAACTTGATTGCAGACAACTATGTGGATTACAAGATGCCTCGTGGGTGGATTTTACCCAACGATGGGTATGGTTGCGGTTATACAGCCTTAGATTCTGTAGTTAAAGAACTAAAGAAACGTGGTTTCTATACCGGGTTGTGGACTGAAAACGGTGTAGAGAAAATTGCCCGTGAGGTGGGTGAATATGGAACGCGCCTTTGTAAACTGGATGTTGCGTGGGTTGGACCGGGCTTTAAGTTTGCGCTGGATGGTGCTAAACTGGCTTATGAAGGTATCGAGAAAAACAGCGACGCGCGTGGCTTTGTCTGGACGGTTTGCGGTTGGACAGGTTCGCACCGTAATTCAGTAGTTTGGACAGGCGACCAGAGCGGAAACTGGAATTATATCCGCTGGCATATTCCTACCGTTATTGGTTCCGGACTTTCAGCACAGAATTGCGCTACGGGTGATGTGGATGGCATCTTTGGAGGCAGCGACTCTACATATACCCGCGACCTGCAATGGAAGTGCTTTACACCGGTGTTTATGTCCATGTCAGGATGGGCGACCAATAATAAAAACGGGATTAAAGATAAACAACCGTGGCTTTTTGGCGAACCATTCACTTCCATTAATCGTAAATACCTGCAGTTGAAACAACGCCTGACTCCGTATATGTACACCCTTTGTAACGAAGCTTATCAAACCGGTGTTCCTGCTGTACGTGCTCTGGTGCTTGAATATCCAACCGATAGCATGACTTTTGGCAATGCCACCAGATATGAGTTTTTACTAGGCAAGGACCTATTAGTTGCGCCGGTTTATAAGTCGGAAGACAAACGCGACAGTATTTATTTGCCGGTAGGTAAATGGATTGATTTCTGGGATGGAACTGAACTTAACGGTAAAACAACATTGAGAAATTATTGTGCTCCACTAGATAGATTACCACTTTTTGTCAGAGCCGGCGCCATTCTGCCGATGTATCAACCCATGATGTACGACTGGGAGCGTCCGACTGATACGCTGACTCTTCATGTTTATCCTTCGGGAATATCTTCGTTTACGATGTACGAAGACGATGGACTAACCCGCGAACACCGTCAGGGAATATATGCAACAACAAAATTTGAATCGGTTGTTTCTGAGTTAGGAGGACTGAAATTAAGCATTAATGCAGCAAAATGTGATTTCAATGGGAGGCTTAAAGTAAGAACTTACCTGATTGATATTCATACAAGCGTTAGTCCAAAAGAAATAATATTCAATGACCAAAATCTCAAAAAAGTCAAAAATAAAGAAATGTTTGCAAAGTCTTTAACCGGTTGGTATTACGATTCGACAATTGAACATGGAATTATTCATATCAAAACTTCAAAAGTTTCAACTGACAAGGTATCTGAACTTGTAATAAAGTAAAAAAACAGGCTGTTTCAAACAAAATAAAAGCGACGAAAGATTGTGTTTCCGTCGCTTTTATTCTTTGATTACCCTTCACTTTCATCTG
>JBAWXD010000146.1:0-9318 GCA_037144275.1 Paludibacter sp.
CTCTGTGTTTTGAATTTAATGCGGTTACTTTGTTTTAATTATATGCAAATGTACTAAAAACTATTTTATATAACAGTAAATTATTATAAATTTAATATAAATGTAACATTATTACAAAGTACTGTATATCTGTTGATTAGACCACGAAAAACTTAAAAAACTGAAAGATCTGAACTACTGATTAAAATAAACTGAAAGGAAAAAAATCAAATATGTCTTTTGGTTAATAGTGCAGGTGATTATTGAACAAAACAAGAATTTATATGTTTTTGAAAAAAAAGACTTAAAAGTTTTTTTAGGTCTGGAAAAAGTTATACTTTTGCAAACTAATTAGTACTAACAAAAAAATAATAAAAAATGGCTTACGTTATTTCAGAAGATTGTATTGCTTGCGGATCATGTATCAGCGAATGTCCAGTTGAAGCAATCGCAGAAGGTGATATCTATGTAATTGACGCTGATGTATGTACAGATTGCGGCACTTGTGCTGATGTTTGTCCTTCAGAAGCAATTAGTCCGGTATAATCCAGATAGCATAAAATGTAAGACCTGTGGGCTAAGCCTACGGGTCTTTTTTTTATAAACTCACTTTCTTCAGGGTTTGTAATCCGATTGTTCAAGCATTTTCTGGTAATTGTTCTCGTTCATCAAATCACGTAGGCTCACATTCGTATTTTTCCGCATGTAACTGTCCACAATTTGTAATCCAATCCAGCTTCCCAGTCTGCCGGGCGAATCCGGTGAAATAGTGGCGGTAAAGGGCGCATCATTCATATATTTCTTAATGAGCATCACATCGGTTGAGAATAAGTGCTGTTGGTCAATAATGGCTGCCCAGATTTGTTTTTCATTCGTTTTACACCATTTCATTTGGTCTGCACTATAACCCATAATTCCTTCGGGCTTTTCGTTAGGCATAAAAACCGACATCAGATATAAAACTTTGCCCCTGAAAAGCATATTATCGAGCAACCGATACTGAGAACTGTTCATCGGAAACATTCTGAACAAAGTGGTCGAAACCAAATCGGTAGTCAAACATTCACGCCTCATATTTTTCACAACATACTCATAAGTCAAGCCTTTATAGGCCGGATAATCACTTCCGAGATAATAATCGGTACCCACCGCAATAAATTGATTATTCATCATGACGGATCGGTTGAAACCTGAAACAAAAAAATAGACTTCGGGTAATTTTACTTCCGGAAAATAATAATGGATATTCGTATACGCATTCGATAGCTCTTTTTCAATATCCCTAACATCGGTAAAAGTCTGCAAGGCCTTCATATTAACCGGAGCAAATGTTTTGTTGGTAAGGAACTTATAAAATAAGCTTCTAACCGCAGCGGTATCTTTTGAAGTTGTATCCAATACATCAGAAACAAAAACGGGTAAAAAACTGCGATACAGTGAATATAAACTATCCACTCCGGCATTCATTTTCAAGGTGTCAATACCCAATAAGTCTTTATCGAATCGATGAATTTTCACTTCAACCCGATTTTTGTTGGTATCAATCTCAAAACGGTTCTTTTTATTGCAGGCTGAAAACAACAGGATTAACCCCAGTAAGGGAATCATGTGAAATTTCGACTTCATTTGCTGTATGTGAATTTAGGATAAGAAAAAAAGCGCAAAGCAAAATTATACATTTGCATTTTGCGCTTTAAATCTTATAGTTAGTTTATTTATTTGCGTCCTTTTGTCGTGACAGCTTTTTGTTGTTCGCGTTGCATTTTTTCAAGGCGATCCATAAAACCTGATTTCTTAACAGGTTTCTTACTGTTGCTGTTGCGTTTGGCATGTAACTGAGCCAGAATTTTCTTTTCGTCAACTGTGGCACGAATCACATAAGTTTGAATGATTGAAATCAAGGTGGCAATGAAATAATAATAGCTCAAACCGGAAGCGTAGCTGTTGAACATAAACAGGAACATCAATGGCATCAAATACATCATCCACTTCATCATGGCACCACCCGGCTGATCGGCCGTGGTAGTATTAGCCATATTCAGTTTAGTATAAACGATATTGGTTACCGTCATCAACAAACAGAACAAACTGACGTGATTTCCGAAACCAAAAGGTATAGTGAATGGCAAAGTCATGATTGAATCATAAGTCGACAAGTCAGTTGCCCACAGGAAGCTTTGCTGACGCAATTCAATAGCTGCAGGGAAGAAACTGAACATGGCAAACAGTAAAGGCATTTGTAATAATGACGGCACACAACCCGCCAGCGGGCTGACACCTACTTTACTGTACAAATCCATAGTTGCTTTCTGTCGTTCTGCGGCTTTTTCTGCAGGGATTTTGGCATGAATCTCATCTATTTCCGGTTTCAGCACACGCATTTTGGCACTCGAAACATAGGATTTATAAGTCAAAGGGAATAAAACAACTTTGATTACCAAAGTCAATAGCAAAATAATCAATCCAAAATTTGTAAAATACTTGCTGAAAAAATTGAACATTTGAATAATCACATATTCGTTAATCCATCCAAAAATTCCCCAACCTAGTGGAATTAATTTATTCAGTTTTAATTCCGATTCAGCACTTGCCCCTTTGTCGTAAGCTGCCAATACTTTAAATTGATTTGGCCCAAAAAACCAGTGGAAGGTAGTGGGCGTTTTTCCGGTTGGGTCAAAAGGAACGGTCACTTCGGCGGAATAGGATTTCAGGTAACCTGAATTTTCATTTTCCAGTGTACTTTTCAAGGTCGTAGAATTTAAGGCATCGTCGGCAATCAGAATACTACTAAAGAACTGATCCTTAAAGGCCACCCATTTAACTTTATTGGTTACTTTCTTTTCATCATTTTTACTTTCGCTTAATTTCTCAATATCATCAGCCACATATTTGAATTCAATCGAAGAATAACGGTCTTCGAATTTACGCCCTCTTTCCTGTTGACGAACCCGCACATTCCACTGCATATCCAGCGAATTTGTTCCGGCAGGCATCACAGCATTCATGCCATTGGCTTTAATACCAAAGCTAAGCATATAATTATCGGCAGGTAGGGTATAGGCAAAATCCATATAAGCCGCACCCGATGTTTTTAAGCGCAAAAGCAATGTCTGGTTGCCTTTTGCATCTTTTATAATCCCCGAAATTTGTTCGAAATAAAGATTAGAACTGTTCAGTACCCGGTTATTGTTGGTAACCAGGGTGAATCCCATATTACTTTCCTGGTCATTGAATAAAATTAAAGGCAAGGTTTTGTCCAATGAATCACGTTTGCTGTATTTCTTTAGCTGAGCGGAATAAACACGACCCCCTTTGTTTGAGAATGTGAGCTTAACCAGATTATTTTCAAGCGTGAAGAATTTCTGTTCACCTTTGGCTGAAGCTCCAAAATCACCATAAGCATCGGTTGATGTAACTTTCGAAGTATCATTGCGTGCTATAGAATCTTTTGAAATACTACCGTTAGGCAGTTTGCGAGCCATTTCAGCTTTACTTTGTTCAACTAACGCTATTGAGTCGTTGTATCGTTTTATTTTGGACTGTTCAGCTTCGTTTGGTTTGTTTAGTTGATAAAATCCTAACACAATCAACGCAATCAACACAAACCCAAAAATCGTATTTTTATCCATATTTAATTAATTTTCAATTTATAAATTTCCAATTTGCACATTAGCACATTTTCTATTTCTCTATTGCCGCTTTCATAAAACTAATAAACAGCGGATGTGGATTTACCACCGTACTGCTATATTCGGGGTGAAACTGAACTCCGATATACCATTTATGGGAAGTTAGTTCAATAATTTCCACCAAATCCGACTCAACATTCATTCCGCTGCAAAGCATTCCGTTCTTTTCAAATTCATCTTTGAATGCATTATTAAATTCGTAACGATGACGATGACGTTCACTGATATTTTCTTTTTTATAAATGTCGTACACTTTCGAGCCCTTTTTCAATTTGCATTTGAACGCTCCCAAACGCATACTTCCACCTAAATCCAGAATATTCTTTTGTTCATCCATAATATCCACCACGTTATGAGTGGTGTTTGGATCAATTTCGGTACTGTTGGCGTCAGCATAATGCAACACATTGCGTGCAAACTCGATCGACATAGTCTGCATTCCCATACAAATTCCCAAACAAGGAATATTGTTTTCGCGGGCATACTGAAGCGCAATAAATTTTCCATCCATTCCGCGCTGGCCAAATCCCGGAGCAACAACAATGCCATTTACTTTATGAAGCTTTTTCACTACATTTTCTTCTGTCAATTTGTCAGACAAAATAAGTTCGAGCTTCAGTTTTTTATTGTTATAGGCACTTGCGTGAAGCAGCGATTCGATGATCGATTTGTATGCATCGGGCAACTGCACGTACTTTCCTACAATCGCAATATGTACTTCTTCGGTTGCATTTTCAAGTTTTTCGACAAAAGCGGTCCATTTTTCCATGTCAGCTTCCGGCGTTTTTGTCAGATCGAAACCCATTTTAGTCAAAACCACTTCATCCAACTTTTCCTGTTGCATATTCAACGGAACACGGTAAATGGTAGGTACATCGATTGATTGCATTACCGCCGATTGTTCCACATTACAAAATAAAGCAACTTTTTTGCGGATATCAGCCGAAATATTATGCTCGGTACGCAACACCAGAATATCAGCCTGAACTCCTTGTTCCTGCAATGCTTTTACCGAGTGTTGAGTTGGTTTTGTTTTAAGTTCTTTGGCAGCAGCCAGATAGGGTACATACGTGAGGTGAATGATCAGGCAGTGTTTGCCCAGTTCCCATTTCAACTGACGCACACTTTCTATATATGGTAAGGATTCAATATCACCCACCGTTCCGCCTAATTCGGTAATCACAAAGTCGAAATCGCCTTTATTTCCAAGCAGTTTGATATTGCGTTTGATTTCGTCGGTAATGTGAGGGATTATCTGAACGGTTTTTCCCAGATAATCGCCGCGACGTTCTTTGTTGATAACATTCTGGTAGATTCGTCCGGTAGTTACGTTATTGGCTTTGTGGGTTTCAACGCCCAGAAAACGTTCGTAGTGTCCAAGATCCAGGTCAGCTTCGTGTCCATCCACTGTCACATAACATTCGCCATGTTCGTAGGGATTCAACGTTCCCGGATCGATGTTGATGTATGGATCGAGCTTTTGGTTAGTCACTCTAAAACCGCGTGCCTGTAAGAGTTTTCCAAGGGAGGCGGCAATAATTCCTTTGCCAAGCGATGAAGTAACTCCACCTGTAACGAAAATGTACTTTGTATCTTTCACCTTAAATTCTTACTTAAAATTACTGTCTTTGAGTTCGTATTTTTAAGTTCGCAAAGT
Source organism: Paludibacter sp. (assembly GCA_037144275.1). Taxonomy (GTDB): domain Bacteria; phylum Bacteroidota; class Bacteroidia; order Bacteroidales; family Paludibacteraceae; genus Paludibacter. Next base: position 5,326 of record JBAWXD010000146.1, read on the forward strand.
TCGGAAAAAAAACTGAATAACGAAAGAGCAAATCACAAATTAATATATTTATATAAGTTGTTACAAATGAGGGAGAAAGGGCTTTATAATTTCGCTCTAAATAATTTCGACGCCGTCACTCAAAGCGACGGGGTCGAAAGCTTTCTCACAAATGACTTCGACCTTTTGAAGAAAAGCTTGAGGGCTGTTGGAAAAAGTATAAACACAATGTTATTAATGTGAAAGATTGTGTTTATCTTTGGTGCTAAATACTTTTATAATTGGTCGTAAAGAATTAATATAGTGGATTTCTGCTGAGTATGCGATTAAACGAATTGTAAATCAAGACAACCAATGTAAGACTTTTTACAAATAAAGAATATTTTCGAATGGATTGGGTATATGGTAAGCCCAAAACTGGATTCTAATACTAAATATTTAGATTAAATGAATGAAGTAATATTTGATGACAGCAGATTATTTGATTATTCGACAACAGTAGTATATGTCGAAAACGCTTACAATAGCGAAATAAATTTGGCAATACAATCAGATTTCAACAAATTGTCAGATATTTTTAAAAGTGAAAATATTGGATTTATTTACCTTCCATATTTATTTAATAACGCGGATTACCAAGAGTTATTAAGTTATAACCGACCATATTTATCAACTCCTGTTTATGAACAGCTTACACTGGAAATTTACAAAGGTTTAAAAAATCAATTGACCAATCCATTTAAAGGACCAGGCTTAATATGTATTAACAAGAAGGACACCATTTCGGAGGTTCTTAGTGGATATAGACTTCAAGATGATGAGTTATTAGTTAATCAATTTGATTTTTTTGCAAAATCTATTGACAAGAAAAAAATTTGGAGAAACGCTCATACTCTTTATTTTCAACTAGAAATTCCGGATGAAACTGAACCTGAACCTTCTTTTTTTGAGAAAATAAAATCTAGAAAGAAAGGAAAAAATAAAAACGCTGTTGAAAGTAATGTTTCATTTCAGGAAGTAGGAGCATACGATGCTGATTCACAGTTTGAATCTGAAGCTTTCAAACTTACGGAAGAAATAAAAGAAAGAATTTTAAAATTAAAAGAATCGGGGTCTTTAAATTTGCTGGCTCAAGTATTAGAAGAAGTTTTAAATGTAAAGCCTTCTATAAGCAGAATTTTTATTACAAGTGATTATCGCATTTATTTAAAAGATTATGACATGAAAGAAGTGACAATGCCTCCACTACCCAAGGCACTTTTTTTATTGTTTTTACGCCATCCCAATGGTATAAAATTTAAATATCTATCAGACTATCATGATGAATTACTTTCAATTTATCGTAATGTAACATTTCATGAAGATATTATTAAGGCGATGGAAAGTATAAAAGCTATGACTGATCCAATGAATAACTCAGTAAATGAGAAATGCTCACGCATCCGGGAAGCATTTCTGAAAGTAATTTCGGATGATTTGGCACAGAATTATTACGTAATCGGTAAACGGGGAGAACCAAAAAAGATTATTCTGGATAGGAAATACGTAACGTTTCAAAAATAATTTTGGCTGCAAGCCTTGTAAAAGTTTAAGGTGGATTAAATGAGTTTGTAATTTTGCATCATTATTAATTTTTAAAGATACAAAATTATGAAATCAACAAGTTTGAAAATTGTTTTTATTCTCGACGAAAGCGGTTCAATGCGTGATAGTAAGTCCGATGTTATTGGAGGGTTCAACAGTTTTATCGACCGCCATAAAATGGAAAAAGATATCGATGTAAATGTTTCGTTATACAAATTCAATAATGAAATAACAAACACAATTGACAATAAACCAGTAGGTAATGTTCCAAATCTAACAAATAATGACTACAAACCTAATGGTTTTACAGCTTTGTATGATGCTATAGGTATTTCAATAAATTCAACTGACATCTATATAAATTCTTTGTCAGTCGAAAATAGACCTGATTCGGTTATGGTGGTTATTTTTACAGATGGTGAAGAAAATGCATCTAAACTTTATACTTCAACTGCAATTAAATCAATTATAGAAACTCATGAAAAATTATTGAATTGGAACTTCATATATTTAGGGTCTGATATAAAAGATTTTGCTGATGCTGATGCATTAGGACTTCGAAATAGGATTGATTATAAACGAAATAGAATGGCTTCAAAATTTGATACACTTGCTGATAGCACAATTATGTTTTGTTATAATGGTTTTGAAGATGTAGAAGAAAAGAAACTAACATTCATTGATAAACTAATGTCTAAGTTGAAAGATAATAACTAATAATGCGAATCAGTATTTATTAACAAGTGTTGGGCTTATTAGTATTTTTTACTTGAGAGCTCGTAAATACAGTAATGAATATATTTCTGAAATAATATTGCAAAGTAAATTACTAAAGAAGTTAAAAAACAACATCTTAATCATTTGGTCATTTATTATAACATACTATCGAACCATTACCTAGAATTATTTTAAAATTAATATTTTACATACTCATGATATACGAATTTAAAGACGAATTTGGACTCTGTGGTTATAAATGCATGCAATGCAATGCAATTGTCAATAAACTTGTCACTTATTGTGAAAATTGCGGATGCAATTTAACATCGGCACCAGGAATTCCTGGCTTGGCAACAATAGAAGATATAGCACAATATAAATCTGAATATTTACAAACTGAAGATGAACATAGTAAATTCGAGGTTAGTAATACGGATTATAGTTGTGATTTTTCACTAGCTTCAGAATTTCAGCAAATTGAAGACTATGAAGATATTGAAAATTACAATAACATTAAATATGAAATTGTAAATATTCTTGAAATTCTATTGGTTAAATATGGCGAATGCCTATTAATTGAGGCAAATCCAATTGAATTGAAATTTGGAGGCGTATTATTTAGTTCAGACATTAACAATGAAACAATAAGATTTATTTTTCCTAAAACACAAGAATATATTGATTTCTTCTCATACCCTCAAAATTCTAAATTTTTCCAAGTTAATTTCGAAGAGTTTCTGTTAGAAAGTTTTGTACTGTATAACAATTTAGTAAATATGTATAGACATAATAGTTTTCTAGAAATATTAAAAAACGCAGATGAATATAACGATTTGGGAGTAGTATATAAAGATGAGAAAAATTATGAAAAAGCAATAAAAAGCTTTCATAAAGCATTAGAAATTAATCCTAATCATGCACTTTCATACAAAAATTTGGGTTTTCTAAATTTTGATATTGAAAATTATGACGAAGCTATAATTTGTTTTCAAAAAGCAATTGATAATAATTATCATGATACGGATGATTTGTATATATATATTGGCCTTTCATACTTAAACAAAATGGATTTTGAAAATGCGATTAAAATACTTCAAAAAGGGTTAGATGAAACTCAAAGTTGGAGTGGCTTTTGTGATTTTAATATTAATTTAGGTGACGCATACGTTAAACAAAAAAACTTTAATGAGGCGGTTAAATATTATCAACAAGTTATTGATGAAATGCCAAATACTATCGAAGCCCACATTAAAAAAGGGGATGTTTACATGATTCAAAGTGAATATAACAAAGCAATAGAATGTTGGCTTAGCGCTATAAATATAGACTTTTTTGACTCAGAAGTATACAATAAAATTGGAGAAGCTTATTCTCAACTTCAAGATATTGAAAATGCGAATATCTATTTAAAAAAAGCTTTACAGATTCGCAATTAAATACGTTAAATAATTAATGTGATTGAAGGAAAAGAGAAAAGTATTTATCGTTTTTGAAAACATAAAACATAACTTTAATATAGTATGTAAAATACTTAATCAATATGATAAATCTTAGTTCCACATTTATAAGCAAAATTCACAATAGAAGAAACCACTTATTAATCGATGATAGAACAAACTTATTCCGTAGAACACTGAATCAAAGAGATGTCTTTATTTGTAACTACTCAGCACTTCAAAGGGGATCAATAGTTATTTGCCACGGCAAGTA
>JBAWXD010000147.1:0-9256 GCA_037144275.1 Paludibacter sp.
AGAGCACGACCTTGCCAAGGTCGGGGTCGCGGGTTCGAGTCCCGTTTTTCGCTCAAATAATATGCGAAAAGATTTATTGAGACGAGAAATTTATCCCTGCTTGTACCGAGAATCGGGAAGTCCCGTTTTTCGCTCAGAATGAATTGCGAAACGTGCGTGTTTCGTTTTTTTTCTCTTAAATGAAGTTTTATATTAATTGCCCAAATGGTGGAATTGGTAGACACGCTAGTTTCAGGGACTAGTGGCCGTAAGGCTGTAGGGGTTCGAGTCCCCTTTTGGGTACAATAATATGATTTAATTGCGCAGATGGTGAAATTGGTAGACATGCTACTTTGAGGGGGTAGTGCCGGTTACGGTGTGTGGGTTCGAATCCCATTCTGCGCACCACGTTTATTTAAAATGCTGATTTTCAAGAACATCCAAGTTCAAGTAGAGCAAAAGTGCATAAACCAGTGCATAAAAAACTACTTGTATGAAAAATCAGAAATCCTGTTGTATACCAAAACTTTGTTCCTGAATAACGGATGGTTCAAAGTATTGGTATTTTTTTTCTAAAGTTGGTTTGAGTATAGCTTAACTTACACTTAAATTTTCAACAGTTATTTTAGCCATTCTCTTTTTTTTCAGTATATAAAGACTATAAATAAGAGCTAAAAACGCGAGGTACCCCCAACCTTCAGGAACCGGGACAGGATCACCAAGAGGGTCTCCGGTTCCCGGATCAACAAATTCAGTTGTTTTTTGAGCCGAATAATTACTGGCTAAAAGCGATGTTGAGTCCATAGCCGACAAATTTACACTTACGCCGCTAACTCCTGAATTTTGTGTATTGGCAGTATTGTGTGAACTTCTGTTTGAACTTGCTGAGGCCGTTTCACCTGAGCCTCCATTACTTCCCGCATTATTACTTGCATAATTTGTATTGTTGGAATTTGAATTTCCTGAATTGGCAATTGAACTTATTGGTTTAATAAATTTGATTGAAACTCCCCTCCCATTTTGAGCTTTTGAATATGAAGAACCGGAATTTTGATAATGTTTCTTATTCTTAGAGGCATCCGGAACATTTATTTCTGCATCGGGATTAGAATTACTCCCTTTTCCTTTAGGAGAATTTTTTACTGTGCTCAGTGAACCTACATTAGCATTAATGGAACTTACTTTTGAGTTTATGGAACTTACTTTTGAATGTATCGAACTGACATCTTTTGAACCATGACTGATAGATGCTACATTAAAATTAACGCACTGATTTTCTGTAAAGTATTTTCGGGGATGATATAAATCGGGACTGCCAAGGGGAGAATACAACACAGCCAAAAGGATTCCGGCTATTGTTAATACCCATATAAGTAATGTATTCTCTGAATGATTCATTTTGCGCAGATATATTTTTATCTGCACAAATGTAATTAATTATCGTAATCTATTGATATTGAGCATTTTGTGGTATATTGTGGGTCAGAACAAGAGTTTTTACTACAGCTATTCAACTGTACACCAAACTGGCAATTTATTCAATTCGGACTCAGAATATTTGATTAACTATAACCAAATTAAAACCCTAAAAATAAGCTATTTATAATAACCTAGTCTTTAATATTTTTTTCGAAACTATTTCTATGTAGCATTTAATACTACCTTACTAAGGAAATTCAGGTATTTATTACCAAAAGTTATTGCCACAATAAAAATTAAGCATTGAATTTAATTTCCGAAAACTGCCAAAAACGCTTCGATTCATTGTGTTTTTTTATACTAAACCAACATTATATATACATTTATTAATCTTTTCAACTTCTAAGAACCCAGCGTAATAAGGCGTTTGACAAGGTTTTTAAGATGTTGAGCTACATACTCTGTTATCCATTCTATTGGCTTGTCTGTCCAGCGTTGCGGGTGAGTGGTGATCATTAAAGTATTCGAATTATTTCCTTTAGCCAGCCACTCAATAAAATCAAATGTGGTGTGAATTTCGGGCTTTACGTCAGCTTTTGTATTGGGTATTGAGGCTGTGACTTTATCACGGATATTGTATTTATCACCATCCCACATTCGACCGGTATCAGTAAGATAAACAGGAACTTTAGCTAAGTCTCCTTTGTGAGATTTTACAGTCAAAAAATCAAAATAAGGTTCACCAATTATGCCGTAATCTCTGTAATTATTAGTCTTCCAAAGTTCACGATTATCCCATTTGGAAGTGGGGCTTCCATGCATACAAATTGTTCTCACAGGATAGAACTGTCGGAAATGAGCTAATTGTTTCCTGAAATGTGCTAAAGACTCCTCTAAATTACCCTTACAAATCGATAAGTCTTCGTAATGATAGCCTATTTCATGCCCTAAAAAAGCAATTGCCTTTATTATTTCCGGTTGATTACTCTGAGGAACTACTCTAAAATAATAGGAAGCAACGATTCCAAGTTTAGCTTCTAGCTGAGCTGTTGCCAGAGAATGTCCGGCCTTTAAATCTACATCATGACGTAAAATTACAAACTTCCCAACAGCTTTCTTTTCACACCAACTTTCAAAAGTATAAAAAGTATAACCGGCATTAAGTAACGCCTGAAGCAGTTTTTGGTAAATTTTCAGTGTAAAATCGTTCATAATGCCTCTATCATTTTTACTATTCGTAAGGCTGTTTGCCCATCCCAGTATTTTGGTACAGTCCCGTGTTTTCCTTTTCCAGCAATAATTAGTTGAACTTCAGAGACAATTTCATCCACTTTGATAAGTTTGTTGCTTCCCTCCCATACCGTTACAGGACGCTCTGTATTAGGTCGCACAGTCAAACAAGGAATATTCAAGTAAGTGGTTTCTTCCTGTATACCTCCCGAATCTGTCAAAGCAAATGCAGACCGACTCACTAAATGTATAAATTGGAGATAACCGAGTGGTTCTATAAAAAATAAATTCGGATAGCTGTCGATAAGTGCTTGCAAACCAAATTGCAGGATGTTTTTATACGTTCGGGGATGAACGGGAAAGACCAAAGGAATCTGATTCGAAATTTCGCCCCATAATTGAACCAATTTAGTGAGGCTTTCTTTCTCATCCACATTTCCCGGACGGTGAAAAGTCAAGACTCCGTAATTGCCTTCAAAAAAATCCTTGCCAAGCTGAATATCAGTTGCTCTGTTGAGTAACTTAAATGTCAATTTAGTTTTTCGGGCTTTAGACAATTGCTCAACCAGGGAATCTATCATGAGGTTGCCAAGCATGTGTATCTTTTCCACTGGAATTCCTTCATGCAACAAATTATCATCCGCATCCACACTGGTGGTGATAAATACATCACTGATAGCATCGGTTACCAGGCGGTTAATTTCTTCAGGCATGGTACGGTCATTACTTCTCAATCCGGCTTCGTAATGTATCGTTTTTATGCCCATTTTCGAAGCCACCAGGGTACAGGCAGCTGTGCTGTTCACATCACCTACCACCAAAACATAATCGGGCTGTTCTTTCAAACAAACCTGTTCAAAGCCTTCCATGATTCGGGCTGTCTGCACAGCATGGCTAGCCGATCCAACTTCCAGATTCATATCCGGTGTAGGAATATTCAATTCTTCAAAGAACTGACCCGACATTTTCACATCGTAATGTTGACCGGTATGAACCAAAATGGCTTGTATAGTTTTATGTCCTTTTAATGCATGCATCAATGGAGCAATTTTCATAAAATTTGGCCTCGCACCAGCCACAAGAATTAGTTTCTTCATTTATTAATTGTATATCTTTGTCCTTAATTCAGCACTTCTTGCCATTTTCTGCCGTTTACTGCTTTCTACTTTCTGCCGTTTACTGTTTACTGCTTCCTACCGAAACTCATACTGCTTCTCCGGATTTTCTTTCATAATAGTTACACTCGTCGGGTAGTTTTCGATAAACCAGGTCAGAAATTTTGCATAATCAATTTTATCAGCAAAAAGTTTCTGCTGCCTTTCTTTACAAATTTCTTTTCTATCAGGAGTTGTAATCCATTTCTGAATTGATTTATAAAAACCCTCAACATCATTCGTTTTATGTCCATATCCTAAATGATAATAGTTCTCAATTTCATTCAAATAAGATAATTCACCTACAAAATCATTGAATCGAACAAAAGGAGTTCCTAACACACCAGCTTCCGCAGCCATTGTTTGACTATCACCAATATACATACTGGCAAATGCCATTACATGATGCATATCGAGTGGGTTAATTCTGATTCTGTATTGTTCGAACTGAGGTTCTAATTCGCGTTCAGAAGTAATATATATCTTTCCATGGTTTGAAAGAATCCTTATTACCTCCTCTGCAATTTCAGTAGTCATTCCCTGAATTCCAACATCATGATGAGCTGTTAGTTTTGCAAAGCGAATAATGAAATAAGGTTCCGTAGATGGAAAGTATTTTTCGACAACTGTTCTATCGGGGCTAAACTGATTTGGATGCAAATAACCGAGTTCGTGATAACTTTTGTAACTTGTTTTTTTGTAATTCCAATGCCAGGCATCACAAACATCAGGAGCAATCAGATGAGTGAAAATTGGAAAAAACATATATGAATAAAGTTTTATAGCCTTTGCATCATCTTCAAAGCATTCGAAAGCCGGAAGTCCTTTTAGCTTACCTATAATTGCCAATACACCATCAGAACCAATTAATAAATCGGGTTTTGATTTGTTGACGATTTTCAGCACTTCGATTGTCTTACCAATCAACGAAAGTCCTAAACCAAACATTCCCCATTTTTTAGGTCGATCTTTCGTTTTATAAAAGTCAAGACCATAATCAACACATAACTGTTCCAACACGTCTTTCGGCCTGATTACGGCAACAATTTCATGTCCATCCTTTTGTAAATTATTCATTGTATGTTTAAACATATGAAAATGTGCCGGATGGCTTATCATAAAAAGATATTTACTCATATTGTAGTTAGGATTAACTGATTTATTAATTTGATATGTTTTTGTTTAAGATTGTAATGACAAGGACAAACCAGCATTTTCGTGGATATTTTTTCAGCATTAGCACAATACCCGTCAGTATATCCAAAATTAAATGCCCATTGAATTGATTTTGAAAAATGACTGCCAATTTCAATATGATTTTTCTGAAATCTGTTGATATAATCTGATCTGTTTTCAACTAAAAAGGGAATCATAAATCCATTCGGCTCATATACAGCCGACTCACAAGGTCTTATTTGTGTTTTACTTTCATTTAAAGCTGTAATTATACTTTCTCTATGTTGTTTCTGTCTATCCAACTGAAACTGAAAATTCCTTTTTCGTGCAAAAAACAAGCCTAAACTGGATTTGAGAATATGACTTTCATGATTGTCATATTTGATTTCATCATCTACCTCATTGTTTCTTTCTTTCAGAACCGGCTTACTAATATACTTATAAATTAAAGGATTATGTAAAATTCCAAGCGTCAAACTTTTTAATATTGTTGCAAATTCAGTTTTCATTGAAGGTTTGTCAAGATTTGCAGTTAATTCCTTTATCTTATCTTGATAAATCGAGTTGTTAACCACCAAATAACCACCTGGTCCGATTGAAGGAAACTTTCCCAATCCCATTGAAAAAACCGCCAAATCACCCGTACTTCCTGATTTATTTCCATGTATTGAAGATAAAAAAGCATGCGCACAATCTTCTATTATTGGTAAACCCGGACAAGTTGCTTTAATGATATCAATATCATTTGGGATTCCAAATAAATGAGTTACAATAATTGCACTAAAATTAGTCCTTTTCTTCTTTAAATCTTCAATATCAATGCTAAAATCATCTTTTATATCTATAAATTCAATTTCAAATCCGGCAGTTTTGACTGCATTCATAACCGTATAACAATTATACACCATCACGGCAATCTTTGATCCTTTTGCCAGGTTTAACGATGATAGGGCAAGGCGTAAACCAGTTCGGGCATGGTTGAAGTAGAAAATATTAGTTTCGGATGGCGCTAATTTTGTAAATATTGATTTAAGCGCAATAAATGCATCTATAAATCCGTATTTGATATTTAATCTGGGCATTAATCCGATCATATCATTCTTCGTTTATATAATTTGTACGCTTTTTCCCCAATGGCCATTAAAAATGGTTTATGTGTAATCTCATACCTACCATATTCAACCAACTTACCACCAAACTTCAGTTTATAATCTCTTACTCCAAAAGGAATATTTGGTTTACCTGCTCCCCCGAAATCAAAGGTTTTATAGCCATTTTGTTTTGACCAGAGTAATACATTCCAAAGTAAAAAATCATTCGGTTTTTTATTAAAATAATCAGAGTCACTTCCGGAATACCAGGCATAAACAGTATCTTTATAACATAATCGAACCTGTCCGGCAATCATTTTCCCCTCAAAGTAGGCACCAAAGAAATTTACTTTTTCAGCTAAGATATTTTTGGAGTGAGTAAATAATTTTTCATACGAAAAAGGCACTTTAACACGTCGATATGTCTTTTTTAATAACGTTACGACATCATTTATTTCTTCCAATTCTGTAAGTTGTTTAAAAACCAACCCTTCCTTTTCGGCTTTGACAATATTTCGTCTTCTTTCTTTATGGAGATTTTGCTCAAGTTCCTCTACACTAAGAGTTAAATCTAATAGAATATCAAGATGCTCGTCAAAATGATAACCATTTTGTTTAAATACAGTGTCGAATCCGGAGGTATCACTAAGATTTCGAAATTGCGAGTAAATAACCTTTGACTTTACAATTTCATTGTATTTCTTAAGCAGAATGTCAACAATTTCCGCTGAATTATTTTCGGCTAATGGTCCACCAAATACGATGGATCGGGTTGTCAGTTCACCTAATAGACCGTTATACTCTCGTTGAATTACAGATAGTAGACAACCAACAATGGAACCAGTTTTATTGGTTGCAATTAAGATGACAGGACTAAATTTTGGAGTATTCAAATAGACAACATACATTTCCGGCGAATGGAAAATATTTCCATTGGGATGATTATATACAAAATCGACCCACGCCTCCTTATCAATATTCAGAGGATTTGTTTCGATAAAGTATTTTATATCGGGTTTAGCAGTAATTTTCTTTTTTCTAAATCCATTTTTATATAAATTAATCCCAAATTTTCCAATCTCAAACAATTGCTTATTAAAAACGATAATAAACCGGCCATTTTCAACTAATTCACCACCAAACTTCGACTTAAATTCTCTGACACCATAATCATCACCGGGCTTACCTGCACCCATCATGTCAAACCGGCTAATTCCATGTTGTGCTGCATATTGAATAGCCGACCAGGTGGCAACAGTGGATGGAAAGATATTTTTAACTCTGCCATCCTGGCCGCAAACAAACCATTCATATACAATTCGTCCGGCTAATACTACACAGACACTACCACCAATCACTTTTCCTTCATATTTCACTACAAAAAGTTTTCCATTCGGAAGTTGCAGGAGTTTTTCAAAAAATTCAAAGGGATACAAAGGGGTTTTGACTCTGGTTCTATAGAGGTTTTTCAACAAACTATAATATTCAATCAAGTCACTACAACTTTTGGTTTCAAACCAATCGGCACCATACTTTCGGGTTAGTTTTACATCCCGGCGTTTAGTAGTATTTAGTTGCATTAATGCAGATTCCTCATTGGCTGTTTGAACATGAAAATTCAAGTGCTCAACATATTCAAAACCAACTTTTTCAAATACCGGTTTATAGATGGAATAATCATTATAATTCCTTGATTCTAAGTATATAACTTTATTTTTCAACCCGTTTTTTGCAGCCTGCAGCAACGCAAATAAGGCCTTTTCTGAAATAGCCGGATCAAGCATGGGACCGGCACAAATAATAGCTCTTCTACTTAAAAAACTTTTAACTACGCTCCCTTCCGAAATAATATAACCACATACCACACCTACCAACTTATCATTCTCTGAAACGCCATATATGAAGGGTCTCATAAACGATAAGGAAGCAAAAAAATCATAGCATTCACGGGTTTGAAAAAACGACGCAGTTGGAGAATTGACAACTAACTCATCCCAATCTTCCTGCTTAATTTCTGAAACCTCCGTATATATCTTCATTATAAAATACCTTTTATGCCTATGAATCCTGTGAATCAGAGTATGAATTGTTCTTATTTCGATACCACTACTTAGAAATCCTGTTTATTTCTCAACACTAATCACCTGATTAAGGAGACCCTAAAAACACTGAATCTGGAAAACTTCTAAGTTTTCAGTCAGTAGATTTTCTATTTGACGATGGATATATTTATGCATATTGTAAATCACATTTTCAATTTGCACATAAATACGCTATTGTCTTGTATTTATGGTTGAACATCAATTTCTTATTAACTCTTCTCTCAAAATATTGTTACTCAAATCTCAGAATTTATTTTCTGGTTCTACCCGTTTTTTTATATAATAAATACATAAGTTTAAAAATAAATCCGTCTTCATTTATGACTATTTTAATCAATCTTTTCAAATAATTCAATACCATATCAAGGTATAAATATATCCGGGAATGATGTTTCACTTTCAGACTAAAGATTTCGCTGATAATTGCCGAAATCTTTATCGATATTTCATAATAAACCCGTGTTGAATAATGATTAATATCACTAATAAAATCTTGTTGCGATTTAACAATATCGTTTAAGTCAATCAGTTTTATTCTTCTCTCTGTATTAGCATAGCTCCTGATGGCTTCATTTAATTCTCTATGAGATATATGCCTTTCTTTAAAATCATATTCCATATTCTTTTCACAAGGGAATTCAACACCCAGAATCAAACATAAAAAAGTCTTTGAATTGAGATATAAAATAGATTTACGAAGGAATTCCACATAATCTTCCGGTTTTGTTTTTCCTAAAAATTCATACTTATCAGCAAAATTACGCAGATAATCCTCTGTAAAATCATTGTCTGAAGTAAACAACTTCCCATCTATATAGTCTTTCCAGTTTTTTGAATCAGTCAAAGGACTCAGATAAGAACCAAAAGCTACTTTGACATTTGTACCTTTTCTTTGGTAAATTCCAAAGTTCGATTCAATTAATGTACTCAAAAATATCAATTCATAATTACCGCTAAACATAGTTCCATCTAACATCATCTTGTCAGTAAAAATACATTCCTCATTGAGTACATTTTTTTCTTCTAAACTAAGTTCTTGTAATCCAATAATCTGACAAGAATGATTATGGGCTGCTATTACATTTCCTTTTTCAGCACTGACATA
>JBAWXD010000148.1:0-9236 GCA_037144275.1 Paludibacter sp.
ACCAGAAAACCTAAAATATTCTGTATCATCAATTTAGGGGTGCTGAGTAGTTACCTTTATTTATTTATCTGAAGATAAGACTGATTTATATATTGTATGGGACAATTTTGATTTTAATATTGTTTTTTCATTTGTAATATATTTTTGTTATAGTACTTATAAAACCGAAAAACAAGTATTTGAAAAGTTGGATTTTATTGGCTTTTACGATTCGAATTATTTTAACGAAGAGGTAATCCCATTTAATTGTCTCAACATTGTAGACTGTATGGCTTATCGGAAATGTGTTAAATGCGAAGCATTTGAAAAGGAAATCAAAACACCGGTTTTTGATTTCTTTTTACATGAAGATTTTGGCAACCGACATCGAACAATTATGGCAGATATAAAATCGTATTCGTCATGTAAAAATCTTTTAGATAATATATGGGATATTGATAATTTATACACAGATTTACATTTGAAGATAGCAAATTCACCATTTTATGAAAAAGATTATTTATTGTCGTAAAGTGATGAAATGGTTATTGCTTTCATCATTCATCTTCATTTTAATATTCATTTCTTGCAATAAAAAAATTGAAAACAAATCAGTTGAAAGTTCAAATATGCATTTGGGAAATATAGAAAAAAAATCAAACTCAGATTCCAATCTTCTAAGCATAAAATTTAATGATTCTATTTCCGGATTCATTAATCCAAAACTTGGTTTGTATAATTTCAAATTTTTATGTGATTCAGGATATGATTTTCTTTATAAGATTAAAGTCTATAAGTATAAAAGGATTATTCAAACAATAAACGTAAATGATATTATTTATCCACACCCGTCTCAATTTAAACTAATTGACTGGAATCAGGATGGATATAAAGATATTTCTGCATTATCATTCTTAGGTTCTGATAATACAACCTTCTTGATTTGGACTTATTCCTCAGAAGAAAAAAGGTTTGTATTTAACAAGAAGCTTTCAAATGAATATCTTTTGGAAGATTCTACTGAAAAGTATGTCATTTATCATTACAGTACCGGATCTGATTTTGAGTTTTGGGATACATGTAGATTTGAAGGAACAAAACTTGAATTTATTAAAGGACGTTCGGTCTCTAATGGAACAGATAATGCTGGGAATTCGTGGAAGAGAGTAGAAAGAAGCAAACGAATAAGTAATAAAATTGAATATACCATTGATAGCGTGAGATACCAGAATAATAAAAAATCAACGAAACGAATTGTGATACTAAAAAACAACACTATGAGATATTAGTTGTGATTATTAGACTAACTATTATATCAAGATGGAACATTATAAACTTATAGCAAAGTACGAAAAAGCTCAAAGACATTATGAAAAAGGTAATTACCGAAGAGCTAGATCAATATTTGACATGATTGTATTTGAAATATATTGCAGTGATACTGATTCTATGGCTGATTTACAATTATGTGAATATGCTGAAGAATATCTCAGTAAAATAGGTCGAATGAATATACCAAAATTTTCAATTCAGAGTACAATAACAAAAGTATTTAAATTTTTAGGCAGCTCAAAATCCTAAAAAAACAATGAATTTGTCTATCAAATATGAATAATAGAAATACAAACAACTGTATTTAAAGTTATTTTTTTTAAACCCCTAAACTCTTAATTATCATAACATTTTAGTTATTCTGCTTCTTTTCCATCTAATTATTCTATATTTGTTGCATAAATAAAACAATGCACCAAACGAAGCCATTATGCAACGAAACTCTTTTCCCCGCTATATCTTAATAACTGCAGTTCTGCTGCAAGCCTTTCTAGTAACAGCTGCCGT
Source organism: Paludibacter sp. (assembly GCA_037144275.1). Taxonomy (GTDB): domain Bacteria; phylum Bacteroidota; class Bacteroidia; order Bacteroidales; family Paludibacteraceae; genus Paludibacter. Next base: position 1,819 of record JBAWXD010000148.1, read on the forward strand.
TCCTTCCGGTTATTATTACTTTGTCAAAAACAAGAAAAAGGCCGAGTTGAAAACGGCAATTCATACCTATTGCGGTCCGATGAAGGAATTCGAATACGGTGGTGGTGCAGGTTTTACCTGGGAAGGTTTTTTCAGTACCGACCGTCGCGCCGATTCTACAGTGATTGATATGTATTCCAATACCGTTCGGAAATTCTCCGGATTCAGTGCCGTTTCGGGAATGCATATTGAGCACTCTTTCCCTAAAAGCTGGTGGGGTGCCTATCCAAATGGCGCTTACAAAGATTTGTTTCACCTGTATCCGGCTGATGCTTCGGCCAATGAATCGAAAAATAACCTCCCGCTTGGCGAAGTTACGGGTACACCGGGCTTTGATAACGGAGTAACCAAAACTGGAAAAAACGGTTTCGAAACAGCTTATACCGATAATTGTTTTGAACCTGCCGATGAATATAAAGGCGATTTTGCCCGCTCGTATTTTTATATTGCTTCGGTGTACGAAAATCTGGCACCGCTTATGCAGTCGCCCATGACCTACACAAACAATACTTATCCGTTCTTTAAACCCTGGGCAATTGATTTATTGCTGAAATGGAATAAACAAGATCCGGTAAGTACCAAAGAACTGACTCGCATTGAAGCGGTTTACAATTTACAGGGCAACCGCAATCCGTTTATCGATTATCCCAACCTGGCAGAGTATATCTGGGGAAAAGATACCTTGAACGTTTTCCCCTTCCCTACAGAAACGGAGCCATTTCTGGTAGCTCCGCGACGTGGAAACACGATTGATTTCGGAGTGATACTTCAAAACGATACCCGTTCGCAGAATTTACATATTCAGGGCGTAAATATCAGTTCGGATATGACTGTAAAAATCAAAAACAATACTTCGTCATTTTCTGTCTCAGCTTCAGTTATTTCAGCTTCGATGGCTCTTAACGGCACTGATGTTTCAGTGAAATTTACACCCTCAGCTTCGGGTTCGGTACGTGACACCTTGCTGATTGAAGGAGGTGGACTGCTAGAGTCATTACACATTCCATTAAAAGCACTGGCTTCTGCTGATTTTATTACTCTAGAACCTAGCGATATTACTCCAGTGGGAGGTACTTTGCAATGGATTTCAGACCCGCTGGCAACACAATACCGACTGAATGTATATCAGGGTGCACAATCTGCCGGCGACCTTATTATTTCAACCTATGTGGAAGGAAGCAGCTGGAATAAAGCCGTAGAATTGTATAATGGCACAGCAAAAACGCTGGATTTATCGCATTACTGGCTTCAGAAACAATCCAACGGAGCTGGTCCGTTTATGTCGACGCTTAGACTGAGCGGAACATTGGCACCCGGAAAAAGTTATGTGATAGCTCACAAACAAGCTGCTGCCGATTTGATTGCCAAAGCTAATCTACTGACCGATTCACTGCTTCAGTATAATGGAAATGATGCCATCGCGCTGGTTCGGAGCGGTGTAACTATCGATATGGTCGGGCAAGCCAATGCCGGAGCTGATGTGATGTGGGGTGTGGATATTACGCTTCAAAGAACTATCTATGTAACTCACCCGTCTTCAACATTTAATCCTGCTGAATGGAATACCTTGCCTACCGATTCCTATTCAATGCTTGGAAGTCATCAAATGGTATTTACGCTTGGTGAGCCGTTCTATATTCTTCAAAATGCGATTGTCGGGTTGAATACTTCTTATCCAATTCAGAATTTAGTCCCGAATAATGCCTATACCTATAGCGTTGAATCCATGCGTTCAGGAGTTATTGCAACGGCCATTAATACCATGCAGTTGCACACTACGGCACTTGATATTCCTGAAATTTCAGACGCTACGGATGTTCAGACTAATCAGTTCACTGCAAACTGGGGAGCATCCCCTTACGCCTCAGGTTATTTGCTGAATGTATACAAAGTAAGTGGTCAAGCCGATACCACTGAAGTGGAAGGGTTTGCCAATGTTGGATCGAACGGAACACCACTACCAACGGGATGGACTGGAAATGCCAGTGCGACTTATGTTACCACTACAAGCTCGGGCATTGCCATTCCTTCAATCAATCTGAAACTAAACGAATGGCTTCAAACTAAGACTTACTCACATCCGGTTTCAAAGTTTACGTACATGTACCGAATTGCTTCAGCCAGTGCAGGTTCATCCATTATTTTAGATGGTTTGAGTAATAATTCGTGGGTTAGATTAGATAGTATTCCTTATAAAAACACCACCAAAACTTATCCGGTTTATACTTTTAGTAAAGACCAGGGAATGTCTGCATTCCGTTTTAAATACAATAAAGTGGGAAGTGGAAACCTTGCCATTGACGATGTTTCGGCCACCTATGGAAATCAGGATACGGTTTATGTTCAAAAGAATATTCATGTTGCTACAAACTCAATTTTGGTATCAGGCTTAATTGAAAATACCCAGTATTATTATGGAGTTCGTGCCACCTTGGGTTCATCGGTTTCAGGAGTTTCCGAAACCATAGGAGCCCACACACTGGTAAAGACAAAAGTGCCTGATTTGAATGCACCTGCCATCCGAATATTCTCCGGGAAGGGACATCTTAACATTTCCGGACTGCATGGCGATGAAACTGTTCAGGTTTATTCACTGACAGGTATTTGTTTGTATCAAACCAAAACGACTTCAACAAAGCTGGATATTGCATTCCAGCACCAGGGAATTTTTATTGTAAAAGTTCAAAATGCAGGGTATCGGTTTACAGGAAAGATTATACGTTAATATTTACAGAATGCGCCTTACAATCAAATGTAAGACGCATTTTTGAATGTTTAAATTAAAGAAAGCATTAAATGTCATTAAACTGTTAACAGCATCAGAGTTTTACAAATCGTTTAACTACTAGTTCATTGTCGGATTGAAGCTTAATGATATACATTCCGGCAGACAAACCAGTTAGGTTAATGTCGCAAATTGAATTGTTCAATTTGTTTGTTTGTAATAATCTGCCATTTTCGGAATAGATGGTTGCAATTGACGGAGTTGAAATACCACTTATTTTCAGGTTATCTTTTACGAGGTTCGGATAAATAGAGATATTCCGGCTTGAAAATTCGGCAAACCCTGTTGTCAAGTCCACTGTAACTGTTTCCTGTTCTGTATTGACAATCAAATCAAATGTTATCGATTTTGCTATCGGATTTGTAATCGGTATTGTCAAAAATGGCGTATTTTCGAGAGGTGCATAGGCTGTTGCAACTCCAATTGAACCTTTCGAGTCGCTAAAATTATACGCTATCATCATATGATCATCCAACACTTCCGGAATCCCAAGTACCATGTTGGTATTATCTGCGCTGATGTTTAAACCAAACAGACTTCCTTTAGCTGTGAAAAACAGTTTGCCATTAGCAACCGTTATTGTAATATCAGCAGCGCCGTTTGCCACGATTGATTTTTTGGCATTTTCTATCGGGAACTGAGTAATAAGCATAACCGAACGCTGAAGTATCAGACTCGCATCATTAGCTGTTATCGTTCCTGATCCGTCAATGTCTGCTGTAGCCACTCTCCAAAGTTCCCATGGCAATGGATCTACTATTGGTAGTGGGTCTAAGCCTACAGAATACTGTAAAGTCATTGCAGCATCGTAAGCCCTGATGTAGGTGTTATCATCAATATCACCGTATCGGAGTGGAATTACATTGAATATTGCACCCGAAGTAGGCACAGATACAACTACATTTCCATGAGTATCTTTTCCTGTCAGCAAACTGACGGTTGTTACACCATTTCCTTTGTTAACAGCATGTGTGTAAGTATAAACCGAACTGCTTACTTTAAGCATATCAATTGCCGTGAGTGTATTTGCACCCGACAATACAATTTGCGGAACAGGACTATCAGCCATTAGTTCACTAAACGTTGCTGTAATTATCAGATTATCTTTAAACCTTACATTCCCATTGGCATTCGAATAGCTTATAATAGCAGTAGGCGGTGTGATATCTACCAATGTAAGCGTTTCGTTTTTCACATCAATGGCAGTATTGTTGTATAAAAAACCGGATAATGTTAGGGAGGCATCGCCAACTCCAATGGCTTTGAATTGTAATTTCAGAATTTCGCCTGCACCTTGCAAAGCGGTGGAAGTCATATAGCTCACAGCCAATGTGCCCGGTACGGTCTGATTTACAACTACAGTACCACTTTCGGCAATAGTACCAATAACTGATTTATCGCTGTATTGCAATTTAGTGGCATCAAAGTTTACATTAAATTGATAAGAGATATAATTCGAGTCCGTTTTTAAAACAGAAGTTTTAATAGGAATTTCAAACGTTTCAAGCCAGTTTTTGCTGTAGCTTTCTGTACTTATCAGTGTTTTCTCTGTGATAGTCATCACTTGATTAGCTGCTACATTAGCCAGCTTTGTAACTCTGCCACTCGACCAATACACAAACAATGAATCGACAGTAGTTGCCTGCCCTAATCCAAAATGAAAAATAGTTGATAAATTATTACCGATAGTTCCGTTGTTGTACTGTGTGAGTTTCTGGCTACCCAGTTTTAGTACAACTCTGGAACCAATACCATCCCGTGGCGATTCTGTCCCAACCAGCTTAATCCTCAGGTATTTATTTGATGTACTGTTTGGGTTATTCATCAATGCCTGTGTATTGTTCGGACCATCATTCGCATTAAAGGAATATAAGTCTAAATCACCATCGTTATCATAATCAAACCATTCGGAGGTACTACTAATACCTTTGAATCCACCATTGTAGCCTACCTGAATTCCATAATTTGAAGCTTTGTTGCTAAAGATAGTACCACTGTTTTCCCACAATTGATGCCGTGTATCGCTCCAAAAACCTCCGAGCCCTGTGGTTGAAATATCCTGATAGCCATCATTATTTGCATCGACAGCAGAAAGCCGTCCGTAATAATCACTTACCGGATGCAGATTGAATGTTGAGCGCATATCGGTATAAGTTCCGTTGCCATTGTTTTTCCATATAATATTTAAACGCGTACCGCAACAATCTGATGTTCCGTTTATAAAGTCCAGATTCCCATCATTATTATAATCCCAAACGGTAATGAAATTATGAAGTGCACCATCAGCTAAATTAGTTCCGGCTACTTTGCTAAAGGTGGCATTACCATTATTTTTATAAATATTGAATGGGTCTGCCCTGTAACCACCATATTCACCACCATTTTGCTCACAAACAACTATATCCCCAAGCTGATCGTTGTTGTAATCGGTTACTGCTATTGATGCTGCAAGTGTATTGGTAGGGAAACTCAATAAATCGACAATGGTATTAAATGTCGAACTTACTTTGTCATTCAATTTGTTTACAAGCACACTCACCTTACTGTTGTTACATGAACTGGTTCCGGTCATTGTAGTGGAGGCAAATATCAAATCCAAATCACCATCTTTGTCATAATCGAGTGGTACGATGCTTGAATTCCAGTGATTCACACCGTTCTTAATTGGATTAACAATACCAAACTCGGTTGTTTTTTCGACAAATGAGCCATTGTAATTCATGAAAATGCGGAGTGTGTCGTTTACGTTTGCTCCTCCATGATTCAGATAATAAATCACATCCCTGTATCCGTTATTATCCAGGTCAGCACAAATTAGAGTGCCGTCGGTTTTAAGTATAGGAAAATTGGCTGACGACGAAACATTTATAAAAGTACCATTACCATTGTTTTTAAACAACGATGCCATCGAACTTTGAGTATAATATATAATGTCTTCATAGCCATCATTATTGTAATCGAAAAGCTCTTTTATTATCCCGATTTTATCAGGTCTCTCCAAACCAGTGCCGACTAACTGATTAGTAAACACTACTTGTGCTTTTCCAGTAAAACCCAAAAGCATAAAGAAGAACAAAATAAAAATTGTTTTTTTCATGACTCATATATTTTATGTAAATTTAAAAACAGTAAATTTTTATTTGCTGAATGGCAAGCTTTGAATAATATTTATTTCTTTTTTTCATCTCTCTACATAAAATTCACCTGCCATTATTTCTTCAATGTACATATTTGTGCGAATGAAAATTGACATCAAAGTAGTACTTTTTTACCCTTTCCGACCAAATCAGTCTTTACTATATATATTCCATGCAATGCTATATCTATTGTTGTAGTGGTTGTAGTTGCTTTTTGTTTATAAAGTTCAACACCTTGTAAAGTATAAACTCGAATCGTTTCTCCAATCACAACACCGCTTACCTGAATTTGTCCATTTTGTCCGCTAGCTTTTAAATTAGTAACCGTAGTTGAAGCTAAGCCCGAAGTAAATCCTTCGACTATATGGCTGAATCCTTTCCATTGAAAAGCTGCTGCATAAAGATTTTTTGAACCTACCGGCACATGCAACACACAGGTTGTTGTATCCACACCTAAAAACACATTTCTGGATTCATCAACTGTAACGGAGGTCAAATCAACCGGTGTGGGAGAATATGCGTTTATTGTATTCATGTTGCTACATCCGGAGAATAGACCTGAGCGGATTGTAGTTACAGATGCCGGGATAGTCACAGAAGTTAAACCGAGACAATTCAAAAAAACACTCGATCTGACGTAAGTGACTGTGGAAGGAATAACATAACTGCTTCCGGTATGGCCTGGTGGATAATAAATGATTGTTGTCAATGCTTTGTTAAATAAAACTCCATCCACGCTCTTCATATATTGATTTGCCGGATCAACATTGACAGCTGTCATAGCTGCACAATCATAAAATGGATTATTATCAAAGTAGGTGACTGACGAAGGAATATATACTGAAGTTAAGCCAGTACACTCCAGAAATGCATGACCGGTGATATAAACCACGCTGGAAGGAATAGTTATTGAAGTCAGATTTTTGCAATAACCAAAGGCAGAATTTCCAATTGTATCAACAGTAGAGGCAATCGTATAACTAAGATCGGGCTTTCCGGGAGGATAGGCTACTAAAGTGGTTTTATCTTTATTATAAAGCAGTCCGCTTACGCTACTAAAATTTGTATTAGCAGCATCGGCATTGATTTGCGTTAATCCCCAGCAACCATAAGCTAAATAAAGCCCAATTTTTTTTACTGATGCAGGTATGGAAATAGAACTGAGCATTGCACAACCCCAAAAAATACCATCGCCTATTGTGGTTACTGAACCGGGAATGTTTACATCGGTTAAGTTTGGACAACTTATAAAAGCCCAGTCTTGAATTGTTGTAACCGTTGATGGGATACTAACCGAACTTAAACCATTAGAAGCTGTAAAGGCTAACGTTCCAATTGTAGTAACAGTATAAGTTATACTGTTGTTACTAACAGTTGAAGGAATAACCACAGCTCCGGAATAACTCCGATAGCTGCTGGTTTCGAAAGTAACAGCTACCGTATAAGGAGCGGTGGAC
>JBAWXD010000149.1:0-9125 GCA_037144275.1 Paludibacter sp.
CAGTTCAAAATAAAAATATCCTCTAAGAAAAAGCATTTCACCACGATACCTGCTTTTTATTTCTGCAGTTGGAAAATTAGTTACCTTATCCATATTGTCCAATGCTACATTTACCTGACGAATTCCGGCATATAATTTTTGCCAGAGACTTCCCAGTTCCAGTGCCACATTTGATGAGGGTGTTCCATCCATAGCAACCGTGGCACCATTCCACGAGCCGTTATTAAAAACCGTTGAACACTGGTTTACGCCTAATCCTTCTGCTTCATCTGATATGGCACAATTCAGGGAGTTCCACATTCTGCCCAGATGACAAGGCATATAGGAATAGGAATAATCCGCATATTTTTTAAATTGTTCGTAATCGGTAAATATCTTGTCAAAGGTCAAATCCTGCTCCGGTGTCTGTTCCAATAAATTTTCATTGAATATATCGACACAAGATGGCATGGCCAGAATAGACAGAAAAAATGCCAATGCTATAATAAACTTTTTCATACTCATTTAGAAATTAAGATTGATACCAAAGTTATAAACTGTTTGCTGAGGATATACCTCTCCACTCTGATTAATTACTTCCGGATCAAAGTTGTCCAATGCCGACCAGGTGCACAAATTGCTTCCACTGGCAAAAACACGCAATGTTTCGACATGCAGGAATTTACAAACTGATTTCGGGATGGCATATCCCACCTGAAGTGTCTTTAACCGCAAATAATCTCCTCTTTTCAAAAAGAAGGTGTTGATATTTTTATTGCTGTGTTTTGTAACAATATGTAATGACGGGTATCTGGCATCTAAATTAATAGGAGTCCAGTAGTCTTGTTGTATAGCAGAAACTTGTCCACCACCTGCTGCTCCACCAAATTCAAATCCGGCATTGGATGTAAAATAGACGGACGAATTAGCTGCTCCCTGAAACATGACCGAGAAATCAAAACCTTTCCACAAAAAACCGGGTGTAACAGCATAGGTAATTTCAGGGACATTGGAATAACCGATTGGAATTATATCTTTATCATCAATCACATTATCCTTGTTATAATCAAGGTATTTTAAATCACCTGGAATTATTGGACCTCCCAAAGCAGACTGACTGGGCGATTTATTTATATCATCCTGACTTAGAAAAAATCCTAAAACCTGATAGCCCCTGAACTGACCTATCCGATAACCAGCATATTTTTGATAATCAGGTGTTTTACCCGGATCATCATAATTTATTATTGTATTGTGTGCAAAACTTAAGTTTCCTTTTAGAAAATATTCAAATACGCCAATCTTGTTACGATGGGTCAGTTCAATTTCATATCCCCAGTTTTTTGTTTCGCCAATATTGTAAATAGGTGATGCAATTCCGGTGGTCTGCAGAAGCGACCGGGCAGCCATAAGAATATTCGTTCTGTGTTCCGAAAACAAATCAATGCTGAATGACAATAAATTTCCCCCAAATAGATGACCATCAATACCGATATTCTGTTTTAACGAAGTCTCCCAGGTTAAGTCCAGATTCTCACTTCTCGATTCAACAATTCCACCCGTGCTGGTAGGATTATTTGTCCCAAAATCGTAATACTGTGAAGCTCCCATTGTGGAATATAATCCCTGATATAAAAACCGAGCATTAGAACCTATTTTATCGTTACCTACCAATCCCATCGAACCTCTGATTTTCAGATAAGGAATTACTGAATTAAGTGGCTGCATAAATTTTTCTTCACTCAAAACATAACCAACAGAGAAAGCCGGAAAAAACCCGAAACGATGTCCTTTTGCAAAATTTTCTGACCCGTTATAACCCAAATTTACTTCTGCCAGATACTTGCCTGAATAAGCATATTCCACACGACCGGCATATCCCATCAACACACTGGGAATTGAAATTCCATTATAATCTTTTTGTTGATTATAAACTAAAGTTGCTTTAATATCATTTTTAGCTATGCTTTTAGTATAATACAATTTCAACTGAATACCTTCGCGGCGGAATGTAGCTGATGAACTTTCGCCTGCATAAGTAAACGGTGAGCTTTCAGTTATCTGATCGTATCTTCCTGTTGTAGGTGAATAGTAATACGTATCAATACCATCGGTGTATGATTTTGTTGTTCCTACGGTGCTGGTATACGATACTGAAGCATCAAAAACCAGTCCCTTAGTAATAAAACTCAAGTCGTTATGAAGTAATCCTACCAAATCATAATTATTGGTTTTGGTATTATCAAATCCGGAGTAGGCTATTTTTGTCAACGGATTTCCATTCCCTTGTAAAGCAGAAATACTTCCATCAGGATTAAATATCGGGTTCAGATAAGGCGGTTTTGCTATTAGCGACTGAATTAAATTACTTACACCCGGAAATGCATTCTTTTCTTCCACCCGACCACTGATATTGGTTGTTAGTGTCTGATATTTATCAATTACAATATCAAGATTACTTCTGAAATTAAACCGATTGTAGTATGTATCGGGATTATACTCTTTTTGCAAATCGGTATATTTAAACATTCCCGACTGACTCAAATATCCCAAAGAAACAAAATATTTAATCGATTTTGTACCACCTGATATATTCAAATTATATTGTTGTTCAGGCGATGAGTTCTTAGTCATTGCAGTATACCAATTAACATTGGGATATTTGTATGGATCTGTTCCAGCTTGGAAACCTGCCAATGCTTGGTCAGACAACAAAGTGGGAGCCATTACAAGTGGGTCCTGGCCATCATTAATATAAGCCTGTTTCTTTAATAATAGTTGATGGTAAGAGTCCAGAAATTGTGGTATTTTGGTAGGTGTTTGTAATCCATAATTTACCGAAAGACTAACTTTCGGTTTACCTTCTGTTCCTCTTTTAGTAGTAATAAGTATAACCCCATTTGCTCCTCTAACCCCATAAACTGCAGTTGATGAAGCATCTTTTAAAACCGAAATGCTTTCAACTTCATTCGCATTGATTTGGGCAAAACTCTGACGTTCAACACCATCAACAATAATGAGCGGACTCGAATCTACCCAAGTCGATTGTCCCCGAACATAGATTGTAGCAACATCATCTCCCGGTTGACCTGAAGGTTGAATAGTGATTAATCCCGGTAATTTCCCGGATAATGCATTATTCATGTTCGATACAGGGATATCTGTAAGTTCAGCACTTTTTACGGTACTGATAGAACCTGTTACTGTCTGTTTTCTCTGTGTTCCGTAGCCTACAACAACGACCTCATCCAACGATTGTGTGTTTTCTAACATGGAAATGATATACTTATTCTGACCTTCAATCAATTGAAGTTCCTTCGTTATATATCCCACATACGAGAATACAAGTGTTGATTTTGATGAAGCGGATACGGAAAATTTACCATCAATATCGCTTACAGATGCTGTTTTTGTACCTTTCACCAAAATACTGACGCCTATCAATGTTTCTCCTTTTTCGTCTTTGACTACTCCCGAAACAAAGTTTGTTTGTGCATAGGTCTTCATCATTACTGCATTCGAGCAAATTAAAGCAAATGATAGTAATGTGATTATAAGTGATTTATTCATTTTTAGAAAACAGTTAATTGAGGTTTGAATAATTTGCAGATTGGGAATTGGCTAGTTCCATCTTAATGCACTCAACCAAAGTGCTAAAGTGGCGGTTTTTGTATTTCCACGGTATAATTTTATTGCTTGAAATAAGTCCTGATCTAGGAGATACATTTCATCCACCACATAAATTGTACCCGACGGATTGTATGGTTTATTATATTCAGAGGGGTGAGACGCAATGTCAGGCGTATACTCAGTTTCCAAGAATTCAATATGCGAGTACTTTGTAGGATATAACAGATATGGTTTCCAAAAATCAACTGATTTCTTTATGGATGAGCCCCACTGATATTCTTTTGCATACATCGAATCTGCTTTGGCAAAGCCATAATAACAAGCTTCTGCCTTAAGTATTTTTGCAAAAAAGAGAAGATCGTAAGCGTGGTAAGCAAAAGCATCTCTACCCAATAAATCAATGGAAGTTCCATTTGGATATTGATTAATAGGTATAAAAGGATCGTATCCACTTGAAAATTTAGTGAGTATGCTTGCATCATTTAAAAGTAAACCATAATAAAGCAGAAACTGGAGCCTAATTGTTTGCCAGTTATTCGTGCGTACACCATCAGCTGATGCCACAGCAGCTCTTTTTCTCATCCATGCATCAATAGCAACTCTGGATGTTGAATCTATACAATTTCGAATAATAGAATAGCCTTCAATGCCCGGATTATAAATTGTTTCGCCAGGGGAATTCTCTTTTACTGCTGTATTCACTGCAGCCCATGCCAAATAAAACTCTTTAGCTTTAGCCAGATAAACATCGCTTTGGGTGAATGCATAATATAAACAGAGTGCATACATTCTTTGCATATCGCTCGAAACAATAGTACTTGCTCCGCTTACGGACAAGGATGTAACCGGCGAAGGAGTGACATCATCCCGAATTGATGTTATTGACAACAAACGAACAAAACTATCGAAAGCTGTTTTTCCATCCGAAGTAGTAGTAGAATCAATAGCCAGTTTCCATTTATTGTATTGTTCACGGGTTAAAACCAGATTAGGGAACATACGGTCAATATTAGCTTGTGCTTGCAAGCTGCTTGAAAAAATACTTCCTAATGCGAGAACGATAGCGAGAATGATTTGCTGTAACTTATTCATACAGTGTAAAATTATTTGTGCAATTAAATGTATTAAAGCATTCATCAGAACAAAACAAAATACCTTTATTCATTAATTGCTGAACAAAAGTATTCATATCTTATAATTAATAACTACTTATATCTTCCACAAAGTATGCAATTATTTTCCGAATAATCAATTTTGGATTAATATGTATTTTATAATATAATTTATTACGATACAAATGACTATTTTTGTTCTGTAATTTTTGAATCGACAAATTAGATTGAAATGAAAAATATTTTAACAACGGTTTTGATTATATTCTTTTGTTGCCAGATAAACATAGCACAAAACACATTTACAGGCAGCTTTGAGACTTTTGATTCAACACCATACTATTTTCGTTTTGGTAACAGTACAAGTATCACTTATTATCCAAGATGGAAATATTCTCACCAGGTAGTAGACAATCCTCTCATAAATAGTGCGAATAGTTCTGCTAAAGTGCTTCGTTACAGTTCGCTTGAAGCACGTTGGTATGGTCTCAAATTTAAGTTCTCTGCCCCTTTGAATATTGAGGATATTGATACCCTCAGTTTCGATATTTATCAGTCGGCTAATATTGTAGGAAAAGCGGTGAATACTACCTATAGTTCAACTCAGGCAACCACTCAGGAAATTCATGTAAAACTTTTGACTTATTTCAATACCACGCAAGATAGCCGGGAAGATGCAGGTGTGGCACTAACCTTTAGTGGCGCTGTAGTTCCTTTTACACAAATAGGCGATTGGTACAATTATAAAGTGTTGATTGACAAATCGAAGTTTACTTCAGCTAATCTAACGACCTTATCAACCGGAGTGCTTGGTATTGCCATCATGCCAACATATAATTCGGGGGTAACTTTACAAACCGAATATGTTTGTTATATAGATAATATCAAAACCCGCCCATTAAATAGCACGGGAACTTCAACTGTAATGGATAATGAAAAATTAAAAGTTTTCAGTAACGGAAGTGTGATTACGTTGAGATCAGGAATGGACACGAATGCAACTGTAAATTTATATGATGTGAAGGGAACGCTTCTTAAGACTCTACTTTCCGGAAAACTGGAACAAAAAGAGTATCTTTTTCAATCAAATCTTAGTGGCGGAGTTTATTTTGTAAGTGTAAATACAGAGGGTCGTTTTCGAAATTTTAAAATCGTAATATGATTGTGAAAATAAATAAATCAAATGCAATTATTCCTGCATAAATTTTTTGAATATCAACAGATTAATATGACAAATTCATATTAATCTCTCCATAAATAATATTTAAAAATGTGGAAATCAAACATCCTTTCCTTCCTTTAAAAAACTAATCAACCAGAGAGAACCTAATAATTCATTTCAGACTTGATTCGTTTTAAACGGATCGTTGTTGAAATGTTCAGGAGCATTTATTTTTGCTTCACCAGGGGCTGGTGGTGGCGTTGATTCCAATTGAAGAGCTATTTCGTTATCCAATTCTATGCAAACAATTTCAGGACTGTTATACATCCGTTTTACTGTATTATTTTTTGTTGTTTTCATGTTTTTAAGTATTAACGGATAATTACTTTTTGAATTTCACTCTTTCCATTTACTGATAAGTACACGAAATAAACCCCTGCAACAAAAGCTTTATTAATGGTTGTTTTATTCGAACCCAAACTGTTCTCGTATTGTTTTTGACCCAATGCATTGTAAATACTGTACGTTGCTTTTTCAGCTGCAATAATGCTAATCTGGTTGGCTGCATTTACAAATACTTGCGAATTTAGTTTATCCGTATTTTTCAATCCGGTTGCTGAACCCGGTGCACGGAATAAAAGACTGAAACGGTCGGCGTTGTTTACTGCTACTGAGCTGAATGTATATCCCTGTCCGTTTGACAAGTTATACTCGATATTCGTTTGTTTGTCTTTCAGTATCAGTTGCATTTCCGAACCAAAGTTGCTGAATTCGGAAGCCGAAATAGTAAAGTCATTGCCTTTTTCCGTGACAAAACCCAATGGAATTTCGGTGCCAACGGTGATTTCGTTTAAGGCATTAATGACCAACTTTTCATTACCAGCCTGTGTGTAAATTTCTGGTTGGTCTGAACCGGCGAGATTAAAGTATTTTGGTGCATCATAGGTGTCGAAAGCATTGCTGGCATCCCTACTGGCATAAATTACTGCTTCGTCGGCAGTTGCTCCATTTGTAACATTCAAACGAAGCAGTTGTATTTCGTTTACCGAGATTTTTGGTGCTTTAAGCGCATTTGTTCCACCCGTATTATGTGAACGCATGGCATTTTTAAAGCTAAGTGTACCACCGTTACTTTTCACCCAGAATGCTTGCATAGGCGGCACCAGATTGCTTACTGTTGCAGGGCTAGCTATACCCGATGCATTAATCGTTGCAAAAATATAGATGGAACCTTCATAAGCCCATGTAACTGTTCCGTCGGTTATACCTGTTGTTCCAAGTCCGCCGGTTGGCCCACCCGAAACGTCTGAAGTACCTGCCGTAGTAACTCTGTAGAAACGTGTACCATTATAAACAATGTTGTCCAGGCTATAAGCTGTATTTGGTGCCCATACACTGTTGCCATTGTAACTAATAGTACGATACCACATAGTTCCAGTTGGCATATTAGCAGCTGCATTGTCAGCAGCCACTGCCGACCAGCTGAGGTACGATGGATATGGATTCCCCACAAGGTTAAAGCCATTTCCAAAACCGGAAGTATAGGTAAGCGTAACCGGAACATCACCTGAGTTAGTAGTTCCATTAAATGAAACCGTTCCTGTAGAGCCCTGTGAAGCCGAAGCTACTTGTATATATCCTTTACCGCGTGTCAAGGTGCCGGTTACGGCGGGAAACAAACCTGTTAGTTCGTTGTATTCCGCAACCGAAGCTCCTCTGTTTAACACCGTGTAATCAGCTGTATTATTCAATGGTGCACTCATATACCAGTTGCGACCGGCAGTTACATATTGTTGTACAGTGGCAACAACTGTTGGCGCGCTATAATTATCCATCAATGTTGAAGTTCCACTTGAATTACTTTGAAGGGTAATGCCGTTAGTGGCTGTTAGTGTTCCTGAAGAAATAGTCAATTTTGCTTCTGGAGCTACGATTAGTGATTTTACAGTTTTAGTGGCATTGATTACGAATTCACTTGAACTTACAGTTAAGTCGGTGTTGGCTAATTGAACATCGGAAATCCCTATAGTACTTAAATTACCCCCCGACAAGTTTATTTGAGAGGGAACAAGTTGAATACCTAACACTCGAGGCCAATTGGTGGATTGAGTTAACTTTAGGGTGTTTGCACCGGCAATTAGTGTAACAGGTATATCAAAGGTTGATGATGTATTAGCTTGTGGTATATTTGAAGTTGATACATTAGCACCTAAATTCACTGACACATAAAGAGCATTTGTTGCGAATCCACTAGTATAGGTTAATCTAGCAATATAATTACCGGCATTCGTTACCGAGATATTGGTGAAATTGATATTACTTCCTCCATTAAAATCCAGATAATCCGAACCGGCTACTTCTTTCGTATTAGAACCAACATAATCGGTACATTTTGCATAATAAAAATGAGTCAACCAAAAATCATTTGCTCCGGATGTGCCACCATCGTAACAAATAACAGGTGACCATTCAAATCCTGCAAGAGTTCCTGTTCCAAGTGGAGCTGTAACGCTCACACTTCCAGAAGTTCCTGTACCAACGGTAGCGGTTATCTGAGTATCGCTGTTTACTGTAAATGAAGTGGCGGCAGTACCACCAAAACTCACAGCTGTTGCTCCTGTAAAATTCACACCTGTGATAGTTACGGTACTTCCATTCTTTTGGAGTGTGGGTGTAAATGACGTAATGATGGGCTTTCCTCCAATTAACTGAATACCCAACACACGTGGCCAGTTTGTTGCTTGTGTTAACTTTATAGTATTTGTACCTGCAATAAGCGTAACTGGTATATTAAAAGTTGATGGACTAGCTTCAGTGCCTCCCGATGTTAAAGTACCTGATGAAAAAGCTGTACCATTATTCACTGACACATTAAGAGCACCACCACTAGTATAGGTTACCCGGGCAATATAACTGCCGGCAACCGATGTTTTGATATTGTAAAAATAAATGCTACTACTTCCATTATAGTCAAGATAATCAGATCCGGCAACTTCTTTGGTATTATACCCTATATAATCGGTACATTTGGCATAATAGAAGTGAGTTTGCCAATAATCAGTAGTTGAAGTAGAGGGGTTGGTGTAAACAGTACCGGTATTCAACCAAAGAAAACCTCCAGTGATTCCTGTGCCATTTGCACTGGTTACTGTAATGTTTCCTGAAGTACCGTTTGAAGGGACAGGGACAGTTATTTGTGTATCGCTGTCAACTGTAAATGAAGAAGTTGCTACTCCTCCGAA
>JBAWXD010000150.1:0-8966 GCA_037144275.1 Paludibacter sp.
ATACAGCTCATTGATTGACTCTTTGATTATATTTCTAATTATATTTTCCACAGGTTATTCAGATACCATTTTTACAAGCAATTCTTTTATTTGTTCTGGCTTTTTTGCAGGAAATCCAATGTTCATCAAATTATAATTAACTTCATCATAAAAAGAAACATTGTTAATTGGAACTCCTGATTTAAGTGTTCTTTTAGTCAGAACTCCATCCTGAATTACCCTTGGAATATTTCCTGCATCATTATATTGAAGGAATGATTTCGGATCGGGAATATATTTTACACGATACGAACCACCTCCCATTGCTAAATCTTTTCCGTCAATTTTAGCATAAACAGAAATATTAATCTCACCATCCTGTGTTGGGCGAATAATATATTTTCCTCCAACTTTGTTCATAGTTCCACCTGCAATTCGTACCGAAACATTTTCGGAGGCAACTCCGGGAACAGAAATGCTGAATTTGTTATCAATACCACGGTATACAACATTCAAATCTTCATTCGAAAGGGTTGCCGATGGATCACCAACAATATAATCGCTTTTAAAAGGATATGATTTTGTATTTCCATCATTGCCTTTAATTTTGATAAACCCTGTATAATTAAACGAACCTGATTTCGAGCAATTAACTTCATATAATCCTTTTCTTACAGACGAACCTCCGACAAAATATTCAGGAGTTAGTGTTGAATCTTTTGCTGATAAAACAACCTGTGCAGAGTACTTTCCACCTCTGATAACATATCTTGAATTAGGTACAACAAATGCGGTGATCTGATTCACTCGAAAATCCTTCATATCAGTCTGTGCTTTCAGATACTGAACAATCTCAGCTTCTGAAGTTCGTACATCACTCTGGTATTTAGTCAGAATGGTTACAACTGCAGAAACAGGCATCATTTCAAACATAGCATCTTCCCATGATCTACCATGGGCATCGTTTGTGGCAAAAATAGTCTGATACATTTTTTGTTTACGTTCGTTTCCGTCAGAGAGTTTTACCAGAAAGTCCCGGTATTGGTCAATTTTTTGTTTCAGTTCTTTTCCATGTCCACCTATCAAGCCATATTCTCCGGCTTTATCCAGATTATCTTTAGCTTTTATCTGTTCAACATAAGCGCTGTCATTGGCTTCTTTTTTATCAGTAAGTCGAATAATTTTTCGCTTAAAATCTTCAATAAATTTGTAAGTTTCATCAGATTTCAGCCTTACCTGATTTGCCAATTTTAACCAGTCACCCACTTTTGTTGGATTTTTAATATTCATATCCTGAAAATCAGCGTAAAGATCCTTATTTCTGGCTTCAGACGATTCAATTGTTTTATGCAAACTGTTATCCACCATCGTAAATCCATTCAAAATTTCGCTTGATACATTTAATGCCAGCATAGCTGTCAGCACTAAATACATCATACCTATCATTCGTTGCCTGGGCGTTTCGGGACAATTCTTGGCTCCACTCATTGAAATTCTTCTCTTTTATTATTTCTTTTAGTTCTAAAATTCGGGGTTGACTAGCTTAATGCATTTAACATATTTCCATACACCTGATTCAAATCTGCAACCTGTTGAGCTAATTTAGTAGTACCAACTTTGAATTTATCTGCTTCAGTTGCAGCAACAGTTGTAGCTGTTTTCATTTTCTGTACATCACCTACAATAAGAGCTAATTCGTCGTTTACTGAGCGTAAACGCTCGTTCTGTTGTGTCAGACCTTCTGTTTGAGCTTGAATATTTTTTAATTGAATTTCATAAATAGAATTGATAGAAGCGAGATTCTTATTTATTTCTTCTACTTTTCCGGCATACATTTTTGTATTTTTCTCTACAGTTTCCATTCCATCTGAGATGCCTTTATAGGAAGAGGATAACAAGGCAGTAGAACCGTTTAGTTCATCCTGAGATTTAGCAAACTTAGCGCTTGCCTGGGTTGCACTATCGATAGTCTTCACAAATTGATCTGTCGCTCCTACCACATTCGATAATCCGCTAAACTGTTGTGCTGTTGTAGTTAGATTTTTAATGCCTTCCGATAGTTTTTTTACATCATCATCATTGATAGTTTCAGTATAATTCAAACCCACTGCACGCGAAACCACTCCATTATTTTGTTGAGTATTTATAGCTGGGGCAGTTTCTTTTGCTGTTCCTTCCTCGAAATCATAGATCTTATCCCAGTCGTAATTCTTATGAGGTTTATCAAGTATACCCAATGCAAATAAGAATGCTTCTACTGACATACCAATCCCAAGCATAAGACTGGCACCGTTAAGGTGCAAAATTTTAAACATGGCACCAATAATTACGACAGATGCACCTAAACTATAAGCTTTTGCTAATATGGATTGTACATCAGGTGAGTTCCACCAGAGATCAAACTTAGATTCTTTTGCTGACATTTTTTCTGTTCTTTAAATTTTCTAATTATTCACCATTATATGAACGTACACATCGAAATCCAATATATGGACGACTTTCGTTCTGATATTCGTAGGTTTTCACTCCACATTGAAGATAATAAGCAATATCTTTCCAAGAGCCACCTTTTACAACTTTGCGTTTCAATAAATCTGAATCTTCTGTTTTTGCGTTATATTGAAAACTAGGATTCATATCAGAAACCAAAGTGGAGCTTGATTCGTTAAAAGCAGTTGAAGTCCACTCTGCGACATTGCCAGCCATATCATACAATCCAAAATCATTTGGAGAAAATGATGCTACTTTCATCGTTGTAGCTCCCATATCGTCGGTATAACTACCACGCATTGGTTTAAAATTAGCCATATAACAGCCTTTGTTATCTCTTATATAATTTCCTCCCCAAGGATACAATCCTAATTTACGGCCACCCCTTGCAGCATACTCCCACTCGGCTTCAGTTGGTAAACGGTAGTCCTGAACTCCAATCTGATTTTGACTGTTATATAACTTAGTTCTCCATTGACAAAAAGCTTGTGCCTGTTCCCAGGTTACACCCACAACCGGATAGTTTGAGAATCCCGGATGCGAGAAATACATTCGCATTTTTGGATCGTTGTACGCAAACTGGAAGTCACGCAACCACATAATGGTATCAGGATAAACGTTTACGATTCTGGTAGAAATTAAATCCCTGCGACTTATCAACTTTCTTTTTATAGTCGTATTTTTAATAACTCCATTCTCAACATAAGAAGTATCGATTCTAACCTCTGCATTTTTAGGATAGGCACCGGTATTTACATTGTATCGGTTTTGGGCTAAAGCTGCCTGATCATAATTTATCCATTCATACTTATACTGAAGTTTACCCGGATTAATTTGTTTTTTTATTCCCAATGAATTATTATCTGTAAAAAAGAGTTGTTCTAAAACATTTCGGACCTCTTCGTCTTTAGAATTCCATGGAATACGCGATTTCCAGTTTAGGCGAGCCACATCAGGAGCAGCCTCATCAGTTTGGTTTCTCACTTTCTGACGGAACTCATCTTTTCCGGCAATAACTAACATACGTAAAGCTATTGAATCTCGAACCCAATATACAAATTGTTTATATTTATCATTGGTTATTTCTGTTTCATCCATCCAAAATGCCTCCACTGTGACATTTATGGATTTATCATTGAAAGTTCCGATAGCTGACTGGTCATTTGCTCCCATTAAAAAAGAACCCCTCTTTACGAAAACCATACCATAAGGTTGAGCTTCATAAAAACTGTAATTTCCACCAAGGCCGGTTAATTCTCCGGCAGGTTTATTACAGGAAGCAATAAGGAGCGCCAGTACAATAATTATCAGATATTTTTTCATATTCGTACTATTTTATTATGTTGAAATAAAAAACATTGGTATTAATTATTTATCAATTACTTGATTACTACAATATGCGTATACTTTTGTATTTGCTGTTACGATTTCCGAAAACATATTCGAAACCATACGACACCATAAACTCAAAGGACCCTCCACTTACACTTAGTATCTGAGAAGTAGGTAAATCATACGAAATGCCTATCGATAAACCTTCCGAAATATTTAATCCGGCCAATATAACAACTGCATCTTCAAGTCTATACGTTAACCCACCCCAGTATTTCGAATCATATTCGCCCAGGGCGCTTAAATCCCATTGCAGTGAACTGAAATCGGTTTTAATCAGCGTACTGGGTTTGATTACAAACTTTGTATCAGCTAAACTCCAGTTATATCCTCCGGTCAAAAACATAGAACCGGTTTGTTTAAATTTAGATCGGTCTCCCCAATCGACGGTCGGATTATTCAAATGCTGGTACGATAGACCGGCATAATATTTCGGAGTTGAATAATAAAGCCCCACATTCATATCGAAAGCCATACCCACCACAGCACTTTTAGGTATCTCCGGGTCGGCAGTCATATCATGATATTCACCAATAGAAATGGTATGAACACTGTCACCATGAAAGCCCAAACTCACATAACCCAATTCAATTCCGGCACTTAACACTCCCTGACCAAGCTTCCTTTTGTATGCATACTGCAAATGTAATGCCTGATTTGTAAACTGTCCGACTTTATCATCCAGAAAAATGACGCCTAAACCTCCATAATTAACCCCTTCAATTTTCAAGGGTGAATCAATACTGAGATTAAAAGTACTACCTCCATTGGGCATTCCCAGCCACTGTATGCGCTGTTGCCCAGTTATCTGAATCATATCGCTCTCTCCCACCGCTGCAGGGTTGAATGACGACGTATGAAACATATACTGACTCATTTGTGGATCAAACTGTGAAAATGCAGAACCTACGCAAACTAGTAATAACAATAAACTTAAAACTACTTTTTTCATAGGAACTGTTGGTAATAAATCGTTCACAACCTAAGCATTTTCGTCTATTTTTCAGATTGTGTCATTATTCAAACTAAAAATCATTCAAAAAATTGTTTTATTTCTCAATTTAGTTTCTAATTCTTCACAACAGGATTCAGGCAAAATCGGTCCGATTTGTTCTTAAATGTTGATTTTCAGGCATTAATACTCTTCTTCATTGAAAAAGAAGTCCTCCTTGCTCGGATAATCAGGCCATATATCTTCTATGCTTTCATATATTTCACCTTCATCTTCAATTTCCTGCAGATTTTCAATTACCTCCAGCGGTGATCCCGAACGCATTGCATAATCAATTAACTCATCCTTGGTAGCTGGCCAAGGTGCATCCTCAATTTTTGAAGCTAATTCCAACGTCCAATACATAATTTAGCTATAATTTTTAAAATAATAAGTAAGTATAAAATTTTTCTAATTTCGTGCAAAAATAGGAATTTTTTTTATTAATCATGCGATTTCCAGCAAATTTCTTCAGCGCCTGAATTATAGCTAAAATAGCGTGATAGGGCAAAGAAATAATCAGACAGTCTATTGAAGTATATAAGTATTTGATTTTCAATCATATAAACATCATTCATATCAAAAAGGCGACGTTCTGCCCGGCGTGAAATTGTTCGGCAAACATGGGCCAAAGCTCCGGTTTGTGAGCCACCCGGAAGAATAAAAGAACTTAATTCAGGTAAATCTGCATCTATGCGATCAATTTCCTGCTCAATTTGGTCAATGCTTTCGGGTTTTAAAATCGATTCCATTCGCAATTCAATTTTCGTTGTATCGGTTGCCAAATAGGATCCTATGGTAAATAAATTATGTTGAATGCTCCGTAAAAAAGCAACAACTTCAGTCGAAACCTCATAGGTAGTAAGAAGTCCGATAAATGAATTCAGTTCATCTACCGTACCATAAGCCTCTATTCTCAAATCATTCTTGGCTACACGTGTTCCGCCTATTAATCCGGTTTGGCCTCCATCGCCTGTTTTAGTATATAATTTCATTGTGTTTTGCGTTTCATTTTTTGTGTTTTGTCTTTTACTCGCTTTCTGAGTATTATCAACACATTTACCAGTCTACTTGTTTACTTGTCTAAATTACTCAATAACGCATTTTATAGTGGTTTTTGTTTAAATCTTTATTAAAAAAAACGATTCCCAGTTGAAATAAGTCGATGGTGGAAGTAACTTTCGGATGATTTTTTATCATTCCCCAGGCTTTTTCCATTTCCGACGACCAATAAATATCATCAACCACAATAAGCGTTTTATCGTGAATTTTGGTTATGCACTGTTCAAAATAATCGTAAATTGCGGGTAAACGGTGATTCGCATCCATAAACACAAAATCCAATCGGTCAAAGCCCTTCAGAACGCTGGTTAATGTATCTTCAATTTTCCCGGTTTCAATCTGTACATTTTGAATGTTTAACTTCTCAAAATTTACTTTTGCTATAGCAGCAATTTCAGCACTTCCCTCTAAGGTTACACATTTAATATCCGATGTGGGTGAAGCTAAATAAGCAGTAGTCAATCCCAGCGAAGTTCCTAATTCAAGTACCTGAAGCGATTTACTATGAACAACCATTTTATATAGTAATTGTGCATATTTGCTTGCTTTAAGAGAATAGGCAGCAATGTCCGACACTTTTCTGTATTGGCTGCTTCCGGTACCAAAATCTTCAACATATAGCACTTGCTTATCAGCTCTCAGGGCTTTTCGTAAATTTTCAATTTTAGCGAATATATAATACTGACTTTTATCGTATATCACAAACCGTACCAGTTGAAATAAAAAAGGCGAATGAATGCCGAAGCCTTTGGTA
Organism: Paludibacter sp.; assembly: GCA_037144275.1. Classification (GTDB taxonomy): domain Bacteria; phylum Bacteroidota; class Bacteroidia; order Bacteroidales; family Paludibacteraceae; genus Paludibacter. Next base: position 6,669 of record JBAWXD010000150.1, read on the forward strand.
TTTCGGGCTGTAAGTGTGTGTAGAATATATTTATATATAAACCGGATTTGCTTCATAAAGTGACAAATATACACAAAAGGATTAACCGATGCAAGACTAAAGTATCGGATTTCGAAAAATAAATACTAAAAACAGTTGAAGTTTTATATTTTGAAGGTGTAACTTTCCTAAACTGAACAATTAATTTAGAGATTGATATCTGAAATTATACAGATAATCAAATTCATTTAAGACACTGACAACTTGAGAATAAGTCCTAAAGCATTAGGATTGAAAATGCTTTTTTAGTTGAAAAAAACCAAAAATAGCCAAGGCTCCGCTTGCAATGCCTAACCAAAGCGTATTCCCTGTTCCAATAGTATCAATATCAGGTAAATGATAACCATTGTATTTTAAATAGTAAAAAATTATGGCAATTACATTATTCACAAAATGGGCTGCAATTGGCAGCCATATAGTGTCGCTCCAAAAAAGTAGATAACCGAAAAATGCCCCCATCAACATGCGGGGCACAAAACCATAAAATTGCAGGTGAATAGCACTAAAAACAATAGCTGTTATCCAAATAGCTATTTTTACACCTTTCCAGTCTTTTAGAATGCCTTGCAAAGCTCCACGGAAAAATAATTCCTCACTAAAAGCAGGCAAAATAGCAATCAGAAATATATTAATAACTAACCCGCTGATGGTACGAACCTGAACTAATTTCTCAGTTAGTCGGGCAGCTTCCTGCTCAGCAGTTTTCATCCAGGCTTCAATACCGGCAAAAGCTTTTGGCAGAATCAACTGTCGGTTCAGTTCGCCCAACAGATTGATAAATGGAATTAGCAAAATCATGAACAAGAAGACTAATGCAAAGTCAGTGAATTTATTTTTTTTTGTCAAGCCCAGAAAAATCAAAGGCTTTTCATTCATAAAATAAGCCATGACGAATGATGGTAGAATGAACATTCCTATGGTCGTGATAAGTTGAACCAACTTAATCATTTCAATATTCTCAGTTTTCGAGGAGCTAAGGATTGCAAGCGGAGAAATAAAAAAGATAGAAAAAACAATTACAGCTAAAAACACAAAAAGTTTAGTTGAAATCCTGGAATTCAGCAGACTGGCTTTGAAATAAATCATCTTTACATTGTGTTTACAAAAAAACTCCTGCTATCTTTCGATAACAGAAGTTCTTTTTGTGTGATTGAAATAAAATCTTAGTTTCTTGGACGAGCTTCTTTAACAACCATTGAGCGGCCATCAAATTCAGCACCGTTTAATTCTTCGATTACTTTTGCAGCAGCTGCATCATCAGCCATTTCTACAAATGCAAATCCTTTTGATTTTCCTGTTTCGCGATCTTTGATGATTTTGCATGATTCTACTGCACCATACTCTTCAATAACGCCCTGAAGGTCGTTTTCGCGAACTTTGTAACTTAAGTTACCTACGTAAATGTTCATAAAATAATAATAAAAAATTGAATAAATTGTTTTCAAGAACAGTATAGACAAACGAGGTTAATGCAATTTCGGTCCTTGAAAAGGTGAGACGAGAATAACCATTCGAAAAAATACACTTTCTTTTCGGTACAAAGAAAAGCATTTATTTTTGATTATCAAACAATTGCTGTCAAATATTAAAAAAATATTGTAATCAGAAAACTTTTAAATTATTTTTAACTACAATTAAAAATAAATTTAAAATTTTATGAATTACAATTTAATTAGTGAAGTACCAAAGAATAAACTTTTTATTGTTCATGGTTACGAATATCTGCCTTTTCAACAGCAAAGGCGATATACATTATGTGGAATCTTAGATAATAAGAAATTATATTTAGGAATATGCGTTTGTCATTTAGATGATGATTTTAAAAGAAAAACTGGTGTTGAAATTGCTTTTGAAAGAGCAAAAAAATCTACATGGTTTGTTGAAGTTAGAACTCGTAATCCAAGAGAGGTAAGAGATTTTATTAATTCTTATGCAGGATATTTAATTGAAAAAAATTTAGATGCCTATAAAGATATTAATAAAGAACAAATTTCTATTGATAATGAAATAGAAAATCTTTTTGTTCCAGATGATTATTATAAAGGTTCTTCTAAACCTGAAGATGAAATTCCATTTTAACTATGGAACAATCAAAATATTTAGTTAGACCGCATGACTTTCATATATGGGAAATTGATGAAAGTAATAATTGTTATCGTTCTTATTGTAATAGGAACGTAACATATCCTGATGGTACTCGACCAAATGCTCAAAATCATTTTACATATAAAATTTTAACAGAAAATTTTGATTTCTTTC
>JBAWXD010000151.1:0-8964 GCA_037144275.1 Paludibacter sp.
ACCACCACGACGCAATGGAATAACTTCGTTCCATTTCGCCCGTTGTTCATCGGTAAGAGCGTGAGTCATTTCAGTTTCGATAAAGCCCGGAGCAATTGCATTGGCACGGATACCACGAGAACCTAATTCTTTGGCAACTGATTTAGCCAGCCCAATCATACCCGCTTTAGAAGCAGAGTAGTTAGCTTGTCCTGCATTACCCGAAACACCTACCACAGAGCTCATATTGATAATACTTCCTGATTTTTGTTTCATCATTACGGGCGTACAGGCGTGAATAAAGTTGAAAGCTGATTTCAGGTTTACATTGATAACAGCATCCCATTGACCTTCGCTCATACGCATCATCAAACCGTCTTTGGTAATACCGGCATTGTTTACCAATACATCTATACGACCAAATTCTTTCACGATTTCGTCAACTACGGCGTGAGTTTCATCAAAATTAGCTGCGTTTGAAGCGTAAGCTTTAGCTTTCACACCGAATGCTTCAATTTCTTTCTGAGTGTTTAATGCATTTTCGTCGATGTTCAAATCGGTGAATGCAATGTTAGCACCTTCACTAGCCAGTTTCAGGGCAATCGCTTTACCGATTCCACGTGCAGCACCGGTTACGATAGCTGTTTTTCCTTCTAATAATTTCATTTAATCTGTATTTTAAAGTTTATCCAAAATTCACTTTTTCGGCGACAAAGGTAGCGTTTTTTTTTCAAAAAAGCTGAAAACCTGCATACTTTGGTCAGTTTTGTGCAAAAAAAGAAAGCACTCATATATCTGAGTGCTTTTAAATCTGGTTAGAAATTCGGTTGTTAGTTCCTTTTGATAAACTGTATAGAATTATGTTTAATGAACCTTGATTTTGTTTTTTGTGCAGGTGTGGCCTGAGCACTATTTGTGTAGTTTAATGTGCCGTGAAAGGTTCCGGAAATGGTGTTTCCGTAATAATCAATCAGATTATAGCTTATATCATATACATTTTTTGAATTGAGAATTACCACATTACCTACAATAATATCATTATTCGTTTTTCCAAAATACCAGCTTCCCCATGGATAATTTGCGTAAACGTATGCCGGAACCATGGTAAATGGCAGCAATTTATCCTGTGCGAGCTTTGTCATCATATCGTAAGTTCCTGAAGGGATTGAAGCTGTAGAAAGTGTATCTGTATTTAACTCAAGCATCACACGATCTTCAGTACCGGATAAATAAGTATTAATGTTCACGAGCGGACTTCCCAGATAGATCACAAAATTATTGGATTCGTTATTTAGAAGTGAGTCTTTTTTAGTCCCGTAAGCATCGCCATAATAATATAAATCGCCATGTGAAATGGTTGGAGCTATTTTGTCACTTACAGTTAGCTCACAAGTGGCCGATTTATCACCTGACTGTACAGTAATGGTTGTATTTCCAGCTGTTAAAGCCGTTATTACTCCATCTTTTACTGTGGCCACAGAAACATTAGCCGATGACCATGTTTTGGGTAATTTGCTGATATCACCCGTCACCGTCATGTTGGCTACTAAAGAATCTATCTGACCAAGAATCATAACTTCGGTCGTTTTATTCAGGCTAATTGTCTTTACTGTGTTGTTTCCACATGAAATAAGAATAAGCACAAAACATAGCATGGAAGTGCTTTTAAAAAAGATGTTTTTCATTTTTCTGATTTAATAATATGTTGACAAAGGTAAAATAAATTAGCTATTGATGATTGCTTTAATCTTGTTTTATAAAAAACGCCCGATTTCTCAGGCGAATTTTTATAAATTGATCATTTAAAACTAAACTTAGGCGTTCATGGAAACAAGAAATTCATCATTGTTTTCAGTACGCTCCAGTCGGTCTTTCAAAAATTCCATTGCTTCAATTGAATTCATATCAGACAAATGACGACGTAGAATCCACATACGATTCAGGGTATCTTTGTCGAGCAATAAATCGTCACGACGGGTGCTGGAAGCCATAATATCCACGGCCGGGAAAATACGTTTGTTCGACAATTTACGGTCGAGTTGAAGTTCCATGTTACCGGTTCCCTTGAATTCTTCAAAGATAACTTCATCCATTTTTGAGCCTGTTTCAGTCAGTGCTGTAGCGATAATTGTCAGACTGCCACCATTTTCGATGTTACGTGCCGCTCCGAAGAATCGTTTAGGTTTGTGTAATGCATTGGCATCCACACCACCCGAAAGAATCTTACCTGAAGCCGGAGAAACAGTATTATAAGCACGTGCCAAACGGGTAATGGAGTCAAGCAGAATAACCACATCCTGACCACATTCCACCATACGTTTTGCTTTTTCGTGAACCATACTGGCAACCCTTACGTGACGTTCGGCCGGTTCATCGAAGGTTGACGAAACCACTTCGGCACGCACGCTGCGAGCCATATCGGTAACCTCTTCAGGACGTTCATCAATCAGTAATACAATCATATACACTTCGGGATGATTCGCTGCAATGGCATTGGCTATATCTTTTAGCAATACGGTTTTACCGGTTTTTGGTTGTGCCACAATTAAGCCACGCTGACCTTTTCCGATGGGTGAAAACAAATCGACCATACGAGCCGAAAGAGTATCATTTTTACCGCTACACAAATTGAATTTGGTATCTGGAAAAAGAGGAGTGAGGTGTTCAAATGGTACGCGGTCGCGAACGTATTCGGGCGAACGACCATTAATCTGAGCCACTTTAATCAGCGGAAAGTATTTTTCACCTTCTTTTGGAGGACGAATCGCACCTTTTACCGTATCACCGGTTTTGAGTCCGAACAATTTGATTTGCGATTGCGATACATAAATATCATCAGGCGAAGCCAGGTAGTTATAATCAGCAGAACGAAGGAAACCATAGCCATCGGCCATCATTTCTAAGGTTCCGGTACCTTCCAGAATGCCGTCGAAATCAAATTGCTTTTCGCCCTTTTCTGGTCGTGAAGTGAATTTATTCCGGTTATTGTTGTTGTTTCCGTTGTTAGGATTATGTTGATTGATAATCGGTTTGATAGGTTTAATCTCAGATTCTTCTACAGCAGTCTGAATAACTTCGTCGTTTACCTCAGACTCTTCAACAGCCACTTCGGTAACAAACAAGGTTTCGTCCTCGGTTTCATCTGTAATTTCGGGTCTGTCTTCCAATACAAATACTTTGGTTGGAACAGTTTTGATTTCCGGCACTTTTCCGTCAGTATTTTCAACTGAGTCGACACCTGGTTTAATGATGATCGGTTTTGGCGAATTGTGTTTTGGCTTATTGTTTTTCTTTACTGGTTTTGCTTCAGCCACAGCAGGTTCTGCCAGTTTTGTTTCAGCAACGATAGCTTCAGCAACCGGAGTTGTTTTTTGCATCACTGCTTTTTTAGGTTGATTTTCAGCCGGTTTGGTGGGCTGTGGGAACACTTTCGCTTCAGCGGTTTTCTTAATCGGTACACGAAGGCGTTTTTTGCGTTCAATTTCCTGATTTTCGTTGGCTATTGTTTTGCGCTGGGCATTTACAATGGCTTGTTGGTCAAGAATTTCGTAAACTAAAGTTTCTTTTTTGGTTGAATTGGAGACTTTTAAGCCTAATTCGGTTGCGATGTCCTTCAATTCGGACAGTTCTTTCGCATTTAATTGCAGAATTGTGTAATTACTCATAAAATGATGAATAAACGTTTGGCGAGGTTTCCTTATCGGAAAACGTTGTGATTGTGAATGTTATGTAAAATAAATGTTGGTTGAGACAAAAGCAGGACTGCTATTGAGATTTGAAAACGATGCAAATTTAATACTTTATTTTGGACAAACAAATTATTATCATGATTTAATTTAAAAAGTTTAATATAAAACGATTGCAGAGAAATATTTATTGAAATAATTTTTAGTACATGAAAAAAATATAAAATCATTCATTTTCAATTTGTTTGAATTTGGGGCTAGCCCCAAACCCCACTTACTTTTTTGTCTTGACACAAAAAAGTAAGCAAAAAAAGTCAAGGCTGCGTCTGCTTAACTCGAAAAACTTCACATGGTTGGCTGAAAATTTTTAAACTCACTCGGGCGGAATACGCCCTCGCTCAAACAGAAAAATTTTCTTCGTCATCCTCACTTGTTTTTCGGCTCACCAGACGAGGTCAATCTCAAAACTTGAGTTACAGAACAAAGAATAAATTTGTTAATTCTAGAAATTTATATAGTCACGATATTTTTTTGTTATGAACTAAGGAAATAATTATCAAATTCCAATTCTGAATTGTTATTTAAGTCCTTCATTCCCTGTGTCGAGAACCGCTTTCCATTCTCCTTTTGTGTTTTTTTGCCAGAAAGTTGTGTAAGTACCTTGCTCCAACAGCTTTTTTGTTTTTCGGTCTGTTAATTTATAGATTCCGTATGTATAACCCAATTCTCCCGATTGGGCAACTTTGGCAAATGAAGGCTCCCAGGTTAGTGTATACGTTGTGTCGGTGTGACTAAGCAAGAGTTTAGTTATTGCAGAATGTCCTTCAATGGGTGAATGATGTGGACCAAGCATAACGGCCGCTGAATCAAAAAGTGCAAGAAATGAAATATTTCTGCCCTTTTCTGCCGAAAGTGAGGAATAATATCGGTCGGCATCAGTCAGCGATTTAGTGTCAACTGCTTGTTTTGATGTGCAGGAAATGAATAATACAATTATAAGCACTGCTATTGAAAAAGTATCAAGCTTCATACTTCAAATCGGATTATGTTGGGGTTATTGATAAAGAAATTGTCTATTTGTGGTCGTTTCTTTTTGAGTGAAACATCGATAGCATATTCCACTTTAACAAGATTATTCTGTTTGCTGGTTTTCATCCTGTCGAAATGTATTCCCTCTTCCTTCAACTCACTTTCCAGTTCTTCAATACTATATTGGTTTGAATCGAACTGAATTTCATAGCTTTTAATTTGATGTATATTGTCAAGAATTTTTTCAATTTTAGTAAGTGCAACTAGCACAAGTAACACAACAAGTACTACCAAAGATGCTAGTCCGTAATGTTTTAGTCCAATACTCATACCAATTGCAGCTGCCATCCATATTAACGCAGCAGAAGTAATTCCACGTACCGCATTTCCTTCTTTAAAAACAACACCCGCACCTATAAAACCTATACCAGTTACTATATTAGAGGCAATGCGGTCACCACTTGACAGTGAAACTGAAAGAATACTAAACAAGCAGGAGCTTACAGAAATCAAAATCATAGTGCGAAAACCGGCTGGTTTATTATGGTATTCACGTTCTACACCAAGTATTGCTCCGGCTGCCAGTGCTCCGATAATCTGAAAAATCTGTTCCGTTTCTAATTGTATCATACTACAGCTTTTAATTATATAACACAAAATTAGCAAAAATGATTGGTCAACCAAAATTCTTTCATTAGTTTTGCAACTTAAACTCATTGCCATGAAACTAACACTCAAAACCATTCTCGTATTTCTCTACTTATTTATTTCCGCTCATACTTTTGCTATTGGTTTGAATTCTTTATCCCGTAAAGGAGCTTATCATTCAGATGGCAGTTACATTTGGACTTATACAGCCAAAGTGACTTCAGCATCGACTAAGGCAGAAAAATACATATTGAAACTTAACACGCCATCCGATTTTCCATTTGATGTAATTGAATTGCCGTCAACACTGAGTGCAGACACTCTGAAGCCTGCTACGATAGAAATTAAAATCAGTGTTCCGGCAAAATATATCACCGAACCTGCAAATCTAAAGTCATATAGTCTCAAAATCAGTTTGAATGACGGAAATGATAAATCTATATCTGTTGGGTTTGTGATTACAGGACCATTGCCGGAGCATCCGCGTCTGTTTATTCGGAAAAACGAACTCACTGATCTGAAACGTCATTACGCACATCCTGATTTCAATGAGATCCGCAAAATATTCAACGAACAAAAAAACTATAGCACCGATGGAAAAGTAAGTTCCGACCAACCTGAAGAACGAATTCGTCAGAAAATGGAAGCACTGGCTCTGGAATATTTAATGGATACTGTTCGAAACAAGAAGTCGGGTAGGGAGGCCATTAAACTGGCAATAAATTACCTGAATTCTTATTCGACCAACCGCACAATAAAAGCTGTTTTGTATGAAGAAAATACCAATACTTACGAAGCTATTCTGGGTGGTTCGATTGTTTACGATTGGTGTTATCCATTACTTACTGATAAGGAGAAAGCCGAGCTTTTTGGTGTTTTGAAAAAGGTTTGTCAATTGGGTGAATACGGTTTGCCCGGAACGTCAAAAGTTCAGTATTTGGCAGGGCATTATGGCGAATGCGCTCCTACAGCATATATGGCCATTGGCATAGCAACTTACGATGAGGACTCTTCGTTTTTCGATTTTGAGTATAACGAGCAAGTCAATAAATTTGCGCCTTCCCGCAATCCCATGTATAAAGCGGGAACACATCATCAAGGTGCTCAATATATTCACGTCCGTTACACGCATGAATTGCTTCAACATTTTATGCTGAACAAACTCGGGCTGAGTCCATACGACAAAGACATTTACAAAGCAGTTTACCGGGCAATTTACGGTACTATTCCGCAGAAAAAAGATATGGATGGAATGCCCGAAGGCGATGGTCATAAACATTTGGAAATGGGCTACAGTCAGTTGTATTACCTGGCTGCCAATCTTTCCAACGATCCGGTGTTGCAAACTGTTTCGAAAGACAATCTGATGGCTACCAAGCATCAGAGTGCAAGACTATTTGTATATCACAATCCCGATATTCAACCGAAACCGATGGACAGCCTGTGCCTGAGTCGCTTTTTCCCTTCACCCTCAGGCATACTGATTGCACGTACCAAATGGGATCTTGAGCGTTCAGACTTTTCGTCGAATGCCATGGTAGTGCTGATGAATATGAAAGAATACAATGCGCAGAACCATACTCACATGGATGGTGGTAATTTTGAAATTTATTACAAAGGTCATCTGGCACTCGATGCGGGTATTTACCAGGGCAAAGACGCTCAGAACGGCTGGGCAAAACTAAATTATACAAACTATTTTGCCCGCACGGTGGCACATAACTCACTACTTATTTACGATCCTATTGAGCCTTTGCCGGGTGGTTGGGATAAAAAGCAAAAAGTGCTTGCACGCGATGGGGGGCAGTTTTTTCTGGGTGACCATGCGTGGGACAGCAGTGCCGATATGTTTAAAGCCGGTAAATCGGCTACGATTTTAGCCGAAGAAATATCAGCGGGATTGCAACCAGATTACAGCTATTTTAAAGGCGACCTGACCAATTCGTACAATGTTCCGAAATTTATTGGCATTTATCCTCCTAAAGCTGAATTGGTGCGTCGCAGCTTCGTGTTTCTAAATCATAAATCGAACGACATACCCGGAACGTTGATTGTGCTGGATAAAGTGGTGTCAACAAATGCATCGTTTAAGAAAACATGGCTATTGCATACACAGAATGAACCCGAAATAAATGGAAACAAAATAACGGCTGTAAACACTAGCGATGGACGCGATGGCAAATTAATAAATACCGTATTACTGCCCGAACTCGACCATGCCAACATTCAGAAAATTGGCGGACCGGGCAAAGAATACTGGTGCGACGGACAAAACTGGGGAAGTGTGACGCAAGAAGATGCCGGTTGTTGGCGTATTGAACTTTCGCCACGAGAAAATAATCTGGCTGATAATTTTTTAAACGTGGTTCAGGTTATGAACGCCACGCACAACCCAACTGAAAGCGTTTCAAAAACATTTTCAGAAAACAAGAACTATGTAGTGCTGGAAGTAAAAGACCGCATTGTGGCTGAACAACTGGCTTTGGGTTGCAATGATGAGCTTATTAAGTTCAATATTGGCAGTCCAAAACTAAAATATAAGGTTTTGGTAACTGATTTAAGTGCCGGAATTTGGAGCGTGTATACCAACAATCTGGTTGAAACTTTTAACGTATCTGTTGATTGTGGGACTATTTATTTCGAAAGTACTGGAGGCAGTTTTGTTGTGAAGAAGGAATAGGATGCGCTATGTCTGATTCAGAATTGACAGAATTAATAAATTTACAAAATAAGATAGAGTGATTTAAGAGTTGTATTTTACAACCAAGCGCTAACCAAGTCAAAAAACGTTTTAAAATTAATCCTTCATAGCCCTGTCGATGCTGCGTTTGTCCTCTTTTTCCTTGAGCGATTGGCGTTTATCGTAGTTTTTCTTTCCTTTGGCTAGTCCAATTTCTATCTTGGCAAGTCCATTTTCGTTAATGAAAAGCTTGGTTGGTATAATGGTGTTGCCGGTTTCCTTGGTACCTCGAATCAGCTTATTTAATTCACGTTTGTTTAGCAGTAATTTTCGGTCACGTCGAACATCGTGATTATTATACGTTCCAAAAAAATAAGTGGCTATATGCATGTTTCTGACCCACAATTCATTTTTTATAAACGTGCAATAAGTGTCGTTTAAACCGGCTTTAGCATCACGAATTGATTTAATTTCAGTGCCGTAGAGCTGAATACCGGCAATGAACCGATCAGTTATTTCATAATCGAAAGTTGCCCGTTTATTTTTAATGACCAGATTTGACTTTTTGAACATGTTTGGCTTTAATTTTCTCATACAAAAGTAGTACAAGAAATTAATAATTGACGATTAATACTAAATTATTAACAAAGTCAGAAGGATTTATGAATAGAGTTTTAAAAAACCATGTGCATTTGTTATGTTTTGCTGAAAATTGATTTTTACTTTTAAATAAAAACTCTATATTTGTTGTCTTAAAAAAACGAAAGTGAATAATTTTACTTGAAAATTATTAAGTTGAACTATGAATTCTGAAATTAAAATAGCCATTACCGGTTTAGTTTATAATCAAACTGTAATTGGTACCTATGGTCTTGTGTTGAGCGAAGTGAGTGGAAACCGTCGTTTCTCTGTAATGATTGGCGAACCTGATGCCCAGTCTAT
>JBAWXD010000152.1:0-8937 GCA_037144275.1 Paludibacter sp.
AACCCTTTAACATTGAACTATAAATTCGTTCGAGTTGAGTTTGTGATCGATCCTTTACTACCAAATTGCCCACACCCGTACTTAAGGAAGTTTCTTCCGAATGTCTTGAAATGTATTTATCTAATTCAAAATAAGCATTGTACAGACTTATTATATTGTTCTTGTCTATTTTATAATCTATTTTATTGTGAATTCCCAAGCGATTTTGATGTGTTGAATACATTCTGCTTTCGCGTGTTTCAAAACCGGGTATTGTTCCCGGATTAGGCTGCGCACGTGGTACCGCTACAAATTGATTACTCCCTGAATTGGTGTTTTGGTTACTGATGGATAAAATAATACCCAGTTTATTGTTCAGAAAACGATTTCCAATACTTATTCCTCCATTCACGTTCGGAAATGGAGTTATTGCTTTGAATTTTAGATTTTGAATGGGAAAATCACTTAGTTGTGCGGAATAGTTTGCTCCATGTATTTCGCCGGGTGATTGCTGGTTTACAACTGAAGAGTTAAATTGATAAAAAGGGCGGTCTAGAAATAATTTAGTATATCCGGCTGATAAATTGGCATTTACCAACAATTTATCAGGTGCATCTTTCATTACCAGATTCATAACTCCCCCGATTGCATCGCCTTCCATATCGGGAGTTAATGCTTTAACAACATCTAAATGTCCGATAAGTTCAGCCGGAAAAATATCCATAGGCACGTAGCGGTTCTTATCGTTCGGACTTGGTATTTTGATTCCATTAATCAAGGTATAATTATAGCGCTTATCCATACCCCGGATAATAGCATATTGTCCCTCTCCACTATTGGATGTTCTCTGAATGGTAACACCCGAGACACGTTGAAGAACGTTTGCTACAGTAATATCCGGTGAAAGTTGAATGGATTTGGCAGGAATTATATTCAGTAAATTATCAGCATTCTTCTCAGCATTTCGGGCGGATTGTGCAGATTCATTATCGTAATGCGCCGTCACCTCTACCTGATTAAGTGTGATATTTCGTGGTTCTAACAACACTTCTACATTTATAACTTCATTGTTTGAAGCTAAAACAATCTCTTTTTCCTGAGTTTCGTATCCAATGAATTGTATTACAAAAGTATGTTTACCCAAGTTCAGCTTTTTCAAAGTAAAAGAACCATCGAGTCTTGCTTCATCATCAATTACCTTATTATTCTTATCGTAAAATATCGCTCCGGTAAGCGGCTCGAGCGTTTTAGAATCTAAAATTCGACCTTTAATAATGGAAGCAAAAAGTGAACAGCTAAAAAAAGTAAGGAAGAATAATACAGCAATTTTTGTGTATGTTTTTTGGGATAAAATCATTTTTGAAGTATAAGTGAATATATACAAAATTGAAATGAGAATAATAAAGTGCAAAAGTAGAGTGCTGTTGTTTCAAACTAATTGCGGAAGGATTACAAAGCCATAGCTTTTCAATGACAGAACTAACTCATTTATATTACAATAATTTATCAAATTGAAACATCAAAGAATATTCTGTTGATTTACATACAATTAATCATTGGAGGCATCTTTATTTTTGGAATGTATCGGTTGAAAGTTTTATGTAGTACTATCCACCTGACAAGAGAATTTCAGCCGGAATAAATTAGAATAATGTAAATACATTCTGTCAGGGTGCGGACAGAATCAGGAAAACCCCATTTCAGTAAAAAACCTTATATCATAACCTGATAAATCAGCTATTTCAATGAAACTGTTGAGCTTTGCCCCCAGGCAATTTTTGAGGCTGAGCCAGAAGTGTTCCATAAACATTCACGAACAGTAAGAGTCTGAGTCTTACCATTGATGGCAATTACCTGAAACGAAAGCTTTGTTTCGTCAGTTGAAGAGATATCACCTTTCATTGGTGAATCAACACGAAAAACTTTCATATTCAAATCACCATTCGGTCCTACAAAAGTGTAGAATTCGTTATAATTGCTATGTCCGTGAAAGTAGGCTTTAATGTTGGGATGAATTTTCAGGAAAGCTGCCAATTCACGTTGTAAAGTCAACATGCCTTTGTATTGTTCTTCAATTTCATTTTCATAATCCGTAGTCATTCCATGGTTGCCAAGTGGATTGGTGAAATGCGTTGGTTCGCCTGCCGATGGGTCATGAGTAAAAATCAATACCGGTGTACTCGGATTGACTTTTATCAAATCTTTTTCCATCCAAACTCGCGCAGCAGAATCTGGCCACATAGTAATAAACATCAAATGTACCCCCACTATATCTTTCGAATAATTGGGCTTGTCGGTACTGTAATTATAAGTGGCAGTTGTTTTAGGTTTAGTGGGCTTCAGCATTAAATTATAAATGTTTACCATAGCCGCATTATCGGTTGTCGGATAGAGCGATTTAGGAAAACCAATGGCATTGGACACATCGTGGTTTCCACAGGTAAGCAGAAATTCTGTCTGTTGATTTTTTTTATTTTTGAGTGTGATACCATTCAGATAATCTGAACTGAATTGTGCCCACGAAGTAGTGGCCGATTGAACTCCTGATTCTTGACGGTTGGTAATATCGCCATTTATAGCCACATAATCAATATATCCAATGGTTTTCCCTGCATTTATTCCTCCATCAGTTGGAAAAACGGCTGTGGGCAAAACGTTTATTTGTGCCACCATGGCTTCATTTACTCCATTGGAGTTGACCACATTTCCCCTGAAAGCACGTTTAAGACCGTAATGCAAATCGGCAGTAAATACTAGTTGAGCTATTTGTAAGGTGTCGGAATATTGAGCCTGAGTTGCAACTTCCTGTTTTTGACAGGAATTGAACGAAAAAAACATTGCAAGAAGCAATGCGAATTGAATGGAATGTATGTTGTTTTTCAAAATATACGGTTTATAGGGTTGTCGAAGATAATTATTAATAATTTGTGATGTACAAATAAATTGACTAAATATTACATTTAAATTTCAAGTGCATGAATATGCTATGACCACAGAATAATTCTTCTAAAACGTAATATAAAATTCACCATAATGAAATATATTCGTAATACATATGACATTATTGGGTAATATTATATAATCAGTTAGGATTATAGCATGATTATGATCATTTAATACTATTTTTGTGATATAACTCTTTTAATGCTATTTAAAGCATGTTATAATGAAAAAAGAAGTATCGAAAAGTGGCTTTATCAACAGGGATGTCAGTTGGATGTATTTCAACCGCAGGGTGCTTGACGAAGCTGCTAATAAAACGAATCCCTTACTTGAGCGACTTAGCTTTCTGGGAATTTATTCGAATAATCTGGATGAATTTTTTCGGGTACGAGTAGCCACGTTACGTCGGATGATTGAGTTGGAAGAGAATATCTATACAGCAAATTTAGGTACTGAGAAAGTGCTGAAAAAGGTTCTTAAACTAAATGAAATTTATACCAAGGATTTTGAAACCACCTTTCTTGAGCTCCATGCCGAACTTCAGGAAGAAAATGTATTTCTGGTAAATGAATCACAATTGTCAACCGAACAACAAGAGTTCTTAGATAACTTTTACAGGGAAGAATTGATGAATTCGCTTTTCCCCATTCTGGTTTCACGCATGTCCGTTGAACCGGAACTTAACGACAAAAGTATTTATCTTGCAGTAAAGATTTCTGATAGTATTAAAACTGAGAAGAAACATAAAAAGGAATATGCATTGATAGAGATTCCTACCGCTGAATTCTCCCGTTTTATCGTTTTACCGAAAGAGGGTGAAAAAAATTGTATCATGTTTCTGGAAGATGTTATTCGTTTTTGTTTACCCCGCATTTTCGCACAACTGAATCACGACAAATATGAAGCCTATACTATAAAATTTACCCGTGATGCCGAAATGGACTTTGAAAACAGCGCTTATCAGAGTCTTTTGGATAAAGTATCGAAAGGAGTAAAAAGCAGAAAAAGCGGATCACCGGTTCGATTTGTTTATGATCGGGATATTCCAGCAGATCTTTTACGTTTTACTGAAAAGTTACTCAAAATAGACAAAAATGATGTTCATGTGAGCGGAGGAAGGTATCACAACCTTAAAGACCTGATTTCGTTTCCATCAGTCAAACGGAAAGAGCTTAAATACAATAGTCATCCCCACATACCTGTTTTGGCTTTCGAAGAATCAAATAGTTTGATTTCACTTATTCGTACCAAAGATCAGTATATACACTGCCCCTACCACAGCTTTGATAATTTTATACGCCTGCTGCGCGAATGTGCAATAAGTCCGGAGGTGAAAGAAATCAAAATCAGCATTTACCGTCTGGCAAAAAACTCCAAAGTGATAAAAGCCTTGATTTGTGCTGCCATGAATGGCAAAAAAGTAACAGCTATTGTTGAATTACTTGCCCGGTTTGATGAATCGTCGAATATAAACTGGGCAACAAAAATGCAAGATGCAGGCATTAAAGTGATTTTAGGGGTTGAAGG
This sequence comes from Paludibacter sp., assembly GCA_037144275.1. Taxonomy (GTDB): domain Bacteria; phylum Bacteroidota; class Bacteroidia; order Bacteroidales; family Paludibacteraceae; genus Paludibacter. The sequence continues at coordinate 4,450 of JBAWXD010000152.1, forward strand.
TCTTAAAGTTCACTCCAAAATAGCTCATTTTACTTCGCGCAAAGGCAATATTGCTTGTATTGGAACCGGAAATTTTCATGAAGGTACTGCTAATGTATATACAGATTTTACCTTGATGACAGCTCAAAAAGGAATTGTTGACGATGTAGAAAGCGTATTTGAGTTTTTGGAACAACCTTATCTGAATCCAACATTCAGACAATTGATAGTTGCACCCCAGTATTTACGAAAGAAAATCACGAATTTGATTAAAACAGAAATCGAAAATGCAAAAAAAGGGCTCCCCGCTTATATATATTGCAAAATCAATCATATAGTCGATGAAAAAATTATTGAAAAGTTATATGAAGCCTCTAATGCAGGGGTTGTTATCAAACTATTGGTTAGGGGGAATTGTTCTCTTAAAACCGGAGTTAGGAAATTGAGCGAGAATATTGAGGCTTTAGGAATTATTGACCGTTATCTGGAACATTCGAGGGTGTTGATTTTTGCAAACGGAGGGGAAGAACGTTATTTTATTGGGTCAGCCGATTGGATGCAACGAAATTTAGATAATCGGGTTGAGGTGTATACACCAGTTTACGATACTGAGTTTCGAAAACAACTGAAAACAATTATCGAATATGGATTGAAAGACAATGTAAAAGCCAGAATTGTGGATGGGTCAGGCAATAATATAATTAACTCTACAGTAGATAAAACACCTTTCAGATCTCAGGATGAGATATATAGCTATTACAAAAATAACTATGAAACCAGGCTATTAGAAAAAGAAAAGAGTATAACTAATTAATCATATTCAAAAACAAGATATATTTATGAACACTCTCCAATTTGCAGCAATAGATATAGGATCGAATGCCGTTCGACTTTTAATAATGGGTATAACTCCTGATAATCCTGAAGAATCATTTAGCAAATCATTAATGATTCGCGTACCGTTACGATTGGGACAGGAATCGTTTGTTGATGGAAAAATCAGCGACAGTAAGTCTAAAAATCTGATTCGACTCATGAAAGCTTTCAAACACTTGATGAAAGTGTATGGTGTTACTGATTACCGTGTATGTGCCACTGCTGCCATGCGTGAAGCTAAAAATGCCAAAGATCTGGTAAAGGAAATAAAGAAAGAGACTGACATGAAGGTTGAAGTTATTGATGGACACGAAGAGGCAATTATTATTTATGAAAGTCATTTTACATACAACTTAAACGAACATCAAAATTATGTTTTTGTGGATGTGGGCGGTGGTAGTACCGAAGTAAGTTTATTGGTAAATGGAGAATTAATTCAGTCCAAATCATATAATATCGGAACTGTGAGACTTTTAAACAATCGGGTAAACACAGAAGAATATGATATTTTACACAAAGACTTAGCCGAATTAAAAGAGCAATATCAAATCAATGATCTCATCGCATCCGGTGGAAATATAATTAAATTAAATTCGCTGGCCAAGGTTCGGAAAGACCGTAAATTATCACTTACAACGCTCGAAACCCTTAACAGTGAATTGAAACAATACTCGGTTGATGAGTTAATTGAGAAATACAAACTTAAACCTGACCGCGCAGATATTATAACTCTTGCCGGAAGTATCTATATTGATGTTGCTCAAAGTGTTGGTGCAAAAAGCTTTATTGTTCCTCAAATAGGGCTTATTGATGGAATCATTCACATGTTATATGTGAAATGGAAAGAAAAAAATCAGAACTAATGGAAAGTAAATTTGAAAATATGCAAATTTGAAAATACGAATAATCAATGATTTCTGATTAATTCAAACACAACATTATCAGCATTATGTGTCGTCCTAAGAAAACGTTACAGGTTTTGATACAAAAATAATTAATTTATCTCAGTTCAAAAGGTTAACCTTTTGAACTGAGATTTTTTTATAGGTTTTTACACTAATTTTATCTTGAGAGTGCATTTGTATTGGGGTAAGTAATGCACAAGACATATGCGGTCTAAATTGGTTATATGACCTTATACTCTGACCTACAATTACTCCCATTGATTTGTTATCCACTTTGTACTCTTCTAATAAAAATTCATTTTTCAATATACCATTTACTCTTTCAGCAACAGCATTTGCATATGGATCATACGATTCGGTCATGCTTACCTTAATATTATACTTTTTAAGTAATTTTTGATACTCATCGCAGCAATACTGTATTCCACGATCAGAATGATGTATAAGAGCTTTATCTTGATATATTCTGTTTTTCAATGCTGTTTTGAGTGCTCGAACAGCCCCCTGGGCACTTAAGTTATCCGACAAATCATATCCTACAATTTTCTTTGAATAGGCATCTGTTATTAAAGCCAGGTAACAATGATTCCCTCTTGTCCCGATATAGGTAATGTCTGACACCCATACTTGTTCCGGTCGAATAATATCAAGTTTATCCACAAGGTTTTTATGTTTGCGAAAACGATGGTGTGAGTTCGTTGTCACATGATATGCCTTACGTGGTTTTATATCCAAATGGTTGGCACGCATTATTTTAAACAACTTGTCTCGACCAATATCATAATCATTCCCTTGACTAGATAGCATGTAGTGAAGTTTACGAGTACCTATACGGGGCATACGTGAACGGATTGCTATTACTTTTTCCAAAACATGATTAGCCAACACACGTTTTGATTCACCAACCGTCTTATTACGATAATAGTATTGTCGATTATTCCCTGACAATCCACAAGCAAAACTTATTGACCTTTCTCTTTTGCTCGTGTACTGGTCGATTGTCCGGGTAACGATTTTTTTCTTATCGGTATCTTAAACTCCTTTTCTGCAATATCGACCATCATATTGAAAAATATTGCCTTCTCCTGGGCAATGTCAACTGCCTTTTCTAACGAGGCTTTTTGTTGTTCTAGCAACTTAACTTTTTGCTCTAACTCCAAAATCCGCTGTTCCGGGGTTTTTATCATGGCTTGTTGGATTTGGTATTCTCGGTCAAAAGTACCATATTTTCTTATCCAACCCAAAACTGTCGCATGAGATTGTATCCCATAATTACGAAGAGAACCTTTGATACTTAATTCTCCGCTCTCTACCTCACGAACTACTTGCATTTTGAAGGATAAATTATAATCCTTTTGAGTTCGTTTTACATACAAAATTTCTTGTTTAACTTCCATAACGTTTTTTTTGTGTAACGCTATTTCAGGACAAGACATTATAAATAAATGTAAAGAGACTGACCTTGAAATCAATGTTCAGTCTCTTTTTATTTATTCACTCAGCAAGGCCGTTTTTGCTTTGAGCAAAGCTGTTCTTTCAGTATCCGAAATGACTGGATAAGACAAATCAAGTTTCTTTAATTCCGAACAGATTATATTACCAATTAAATATCGGGTGTACCATTTTTCATCGGCAGGAATAACAAACCAGGGTGCTGATTTTGTAGCAGTATTTTTTATAGCTTCGTCATAAGCAGACTGATACTCATCCCAAAACGCTCGTTCTTTTAAATCTGTTGCTGAAAATTTCCAGTTCTTTTTCGGATCGTCAATCCGGTCGAGAAAACGCTTCTTTTGAACGTCTTTCGATACATGCAGAAAGAATTTAAGAATCAATGTGTCATTTTCCGCCAGATTCTTTTCGAAGCGACATATTTGTTTGTAGCGGTCTTCCCAAAAAGACTTGTCAATATCTTTTTGCGATCTGAGATTACTGTGCTTCTCGTTTAAAATAAACTCTAGATGCACTTTGGTTACAAGTACATTTTCGTAGTGCGAACGGTTGAAAATACCGATTTCACCTTTTCCGGGCAAAGCCAGATAATGCCGCCAGAAATAATCGTGATTCAATTCATTCGTTGAAGGCGACTTGAAACTGCTGACTTTTACACCTGCCGGATTAACACCCGACATGATGTGTTTTATAGTTCCATCTTTCCCTGCTGCATCCATGGCCTGAATTACGATTAATACTGCATGACGATTTTCGGCATACAACACGTCCTGTAAAGCAGCTAATTCTTGTATATCTTCTTGAATTAACAATTCGCCTTCTTCTTTCTCAATATTTTTCGACTTAATCAAGGTTGGATAATCCGTCAATGAAAACTTATTTCCATCTATGATTTTGAAATGATCGATATCAATTTTTTCTTTCTTCATAATCCTTAATTTTGAACATTTTTTAAACTTCAAATCCCGTGATATGGGTGTTGTTGATTAAAAAATTATCAATTATTTCCCTGTTTTTCATTCGGGATACCTCGATAGTATATTCTACATTCACGGTACTGTTGTGTTTCCCTGTTTTATTCCAGACAAAATCGATATTTGCCGTTCTCATTTCTTTTTCCAGTTCTACAATCGAATAATTGGTTGAAACAAATTGAATCTCATAGGTTTTCATTTGATGCAATTGATCAAATAACTTTTCAAATCTGGTTAAAGCAATCATGACTAATAATACCAACAATAATGCAAATATTATTGTATATTTATCTTCAAAAAAT
>JBAWXD010000153.1:0-8817 GCA_037144275.1 Paludibacter sp.
TCAGAATTGAGTGATGTAAAAACGGTTTTAGATGGTTTTAGCGGTTCAACCCGTGTTTCTCAGGCTTTTGCAAAATTAGGATATAATACTACGGCGAATGACATTTCGGTTTGGTCAGAAGTATTTGCAACTTGTTATCTTAAATCGACAAAACCGGACCAATATTATCAGGATATTTTGGACCATTTGAATGGTCTGAAAGCTTATTCCGGTTGGTTTACAGAAAATTATGGTGGTGAGGTTGCCGATATTAAACGACCTTTTCAATCAAAAAATACCAGAAAACTAGATGCTATTCGGGAGGAAATTGAGATTCTTGCTCTGCCCTGGGAAGATAAATGTGTATTGTTGACGAGTTTAATTTATGCTTTAGATTCAGTTGATAGTACTTTAGGTCATTATGTAGCGTATTTATCTGACTGGTCTCCAAGATCATATAAAGATTTAATCTTAAAATTGCCAAGACGATTTCCTATTATCAGTGAAAATCATGTTATTAAAGGCGATATTTTTGATACGATTCCCGAAAATGAATTTGATTTCGTTTATTATGATCCACCATATGGTTCTAACAACGAAAAAATGCCTCCAAGTCGGGTTCGTTATAATTCATATTATCATATTTGGACAACGGTAATTCAAAATGATAGACCTACAATTTTTGGAAAAGCTAACCGTAGAGAAGACTCTAGAGATACAGTTGATGGTTCAGTTTTTGAGGAATTTAGAAAAGATAGCGATGGACATTTTATTGCAATGAAAGCACTAGGTAAGCTTATAAAGGAAACAAAATCTCACTATATTTTACTATCATACAGTTCAGGAGGTCGGGCAACAAAAGGAGAGTTAAATGATATAATTTCTGAATCTGGTAAACTTCTTCGAGCAGTTGATATTGATTATAAAAAGAATGTTATGGGCAATATGAGATGGACAAATGAATGGATTAATAGTGATGGTAAATATCATGAATTTCTTTTTTTAATGGAAAAATATTAAAATGCCAATTAACTACTACTCCGAAAACGATTCGAAAGACAGCAATCCAGACCTATACTTTATGAAACAAGCATTGGCTGAAGCTCAGCGTGCAGGTGAACGTGATGAAGTGCCTATCGGGGCGGTGGTGGTGTGTCAGGGCCGGATTATTGCGCGTGGTCATAACCTTACCGAAACACTTACCGATGTTACTGCTCATGCCGAGATGCAGGCCATTACCGCCGCTGCACAGTTTTTAGGAGGTAAATACCTGACCGATTGTACGCTTTATGTCACCTTAGAACCTTGCGTAATGTGTGCCGGAGCATTGAGCTGGTCGCAGATTAGCAGGGTGGTGTATGGTGCCGAGGATGTAAAACGTGGATTCAGACGATTTGCACCAGCTGCCCTTCACCCTAAAACAGAAGTAGTTTGGGGAGTTTTGGAAGAAGAATGCAGTAAGTTGGTGACAGAGTTTTTTAAACGGAAAAGATAAGGGAAGCCCCCTAAATCCCCCTCAAGGAAGACTTAAAAATAGCGTCACTATTAATTTTTGGTCTATCCATTTTAGACACTTCGTCTTAAAGTCCTTCTTGAGGGGGATTTAGGGGGCGTTAGTATTTCAGATTTATAAGCACAATTTCCGATTGCGTTCCAATACGATATTGAGGTCCCCAAAGTCCAAGTCCCGAAGAAACATAATAATGTGTTTTACCTTTCTTCAAATATCCATAACCAAGTTCATACATTCGTTTCACGAAATACTGACCCGGGAAAAACTGTCCGTTATGGGTATGACCGGAAATTTGCAAATCTATTCCATTTTGTTCTGCTTGTTCCAAATGATAGGGTTGATGGTCTAGTAAAATCCGTGGTTTTACTGGATCCAATCCTTTCACGATATCATTCAAACTTTTTCGGTTTAAGTTACTTCGATCATCACGTCCTATCAAATAAAAACTGCTATCAATCAAACTCACCTCGTCGCGTAAGACAGTAATTCCTGCACTTTTAAGATATTCGGCAGTGGCATTGAATGTTTCGGCATAATGCTCGTGATTTCCGTTAATTGCAAAAACACCCAGCGGAGCATTTATGGTTCGTAATTCTTCATCCATATGTTGATTTACAACTGGAATCATAGATCGGTCAGATACATCACCGGCCAGTAAAACAATATCTGGATGCTGATTATTAATCAATTGAACGTATTTCTTCAGCCTGTTTTTATCAATCGTAATTCCCAAATGAATATCGCTGGCAGCTACAATTTTAAGCGTTTTATTTCTTGTAGGTTTTTCAACTGAAAGATTCAGCGTAACCACTTCGGGATGTTTGAATTTGTAATTTCCATAAATCAAAGCAACAGAAGTAACAACAAGGGTAACCATCATTGCCCAAAAACGGAAAAAAGCCATACCTACGGGTGCAAAACTGATAAAATAATTAGCAATTCGGACAATATCTACCGCCAGAAAACTCAGAAAAAGATAAGTCACGATAATAAAATAAGTAAATCCGGTGAGACTAATGGCTTTGGCAAAATTATGAGGCAGCAAATGTCCGAAAATCATTCCACCCATCATGAACAAAAACATAAGGATTGCAATAATCAGGAATAGCGGTCGGGAAAAAGAAGATGCCGGAAGTGCCTGCCATCCTCGCCAAAGTACATATCCATTTAAAAGAGTAACTATAGAAAAAGCAAGCAGTGCAAAACCTAATTTCATATTTTATTGATATTATTGAAAATTTGAATTTGTTATCGGAAATGTAAACACTCTCTGTTTAATAATGTTTAAAATAAATCTACATAAAGTGATCCTAATCAAAAATAATTCATTTTAACATAATCAATTTCAATATGAAGATTCATCAAATTAGGTAGATTTAAGTAATATAATTGCTGAAAACTTCTTATCCTAAATGATGGTATTTTTCTTCTTCTGTAGTCTTAATTCAACCTGAAATTTGTCTCTTTCAGGTCTTTCGAATTTGTTCCTATAAACAGTTTATAGTTCCCCGGTTCTGTTCCATAGCTCATGTCGGCACGGTGAAAAGCAAGCATATAGGGAGTAATGCTAAATGTTACGACTTTACTTTCACCCATTTTCAGAGCAATTTTTTCAAAACCCTTCAATTCTTTCACCGGACGGGTAACACTTCCAACCAAATCGCGCACATAACACTGAACGACTTCTTCGCCGGCTACATTTCCTGTGTTGGTAACCCGTACCGAAGCATTCAACTCACCTTTTTCGGTCAGCTCTTTGCTTGAAAGTTTGATATCTGAATATGCAAATGTGGTATAACTCAAGCCAAATCCAAATGGATACAGTGGATCGTTCGGACAATCAATATAGCGCGATTTATATTTTGGATTACGCAGATAGTTAGGCCGTCCCGTATTTTTTTCGTAATAATAAATCGGCACTTGTCCCAGGTTGCGTGGGAATGTCATGGTGAGTTTTCCCGCAGGATTGTATTCTCCAAAAAGAACCTGAGTAATTGCTTTTCCACCCATTGTTCCCGGAAACCAAGTTTCGAGAATGCCGTCTGCGAGTTCACTTTCTTTCGACAAATCGAGCGGACGACCATTCATCAGTACCAGCACGATGGGTTTATTCAATGCTTTCAGTTTTTCAAGTAATTCAGTTTGAACACCCGGAATATTGATGCTGGTACGACTAGTTGCTTCTCCACTCCATTCGCAGCTTTCACCCAGTACAAATACTATTTTGGAAGCGCCACGGGCAGAAGCTATGGCTTTAGCAAATCCACTTCGGTCGTCACCCTGTACTTTACAACCTTCGGCATAAGTCACATTTATATCTCCGTTGAATACTTTTACTTCATCTAAAACAGATTTCATAAAGTTCCAGTCGCCGGCAGCTTTCCATGAGCCCAACAAATCTCGTGTTGAAGTTGCCAATTGCCCAATTACTGCTATCTTTTCACCTTTTTTCAACGGAAGAACATTATTTGAATTCTTGAGCAATACCATCGATTTTTTAGCCACATCCAGCGATGCTTCGAGGTGATCAACTGAATAAACTTCGCGTTTTTCGCGGGCTTCGTTGCAATAGCGGTATGGATTGTCGAACAATCCCAGTAAAAATTTTACTTTCAGAATACGATGAACAGCCTCATTTACAGCTTGTAAAGGGACTTCACCACTTTCAACCTGTTTTTTGAGGTATTTGAAGTACACTTCACCCTGCATATCCATATCAACACCGGCTTTAGCAGCCATTTTGCCCGCTTCATATTCATTGGCCACCACACCATGATTCAGCATTTCGTTGATGGAAGTATAATCGGACACCACAAAGCCTTTGAAATGAAGTTGTTTGCGCAGAATATCTTTCAGCAAATAAACGTTTCCCGTGGATGGAATCCCATTCAGTTCATTAAATGAAGACATAACGCTCATAGCACCGGCATCAATAGCAGCTTTGTAAGGTGGCAGATAGGTATCAAGGAAAACACGTTCCGACATATCCACTGTATTATAATCCCTGCCTGCAATTGGTGCGCCGTATCCGGCAAAGTGTTTTACGCATGCCAGAACCGTTAGTGTATCGGCCAGACTTTTTCCCTGAAAACCATGAACACGTGCAGCGGCAATTTTAGAACCGAGAAATGGATCTTCACCTGCACCTTCCGAAACTCGTCCCCAGCGTGGTTCAACAGAGATATCGCACATAGGAGCAAATGTCCAGTTGATTCCGGATGCAGCAGCTTCTGCTGCAGATACCCGTGCCGATTTTTCAATAGCTTCCATGTCCCATGATGCAGATTCTCCCAGCGAAATAGGGAAAATGGTTTTATGACCGTGAATAACATCGTAGCCAAATAATAGTGGTATGTGTAATCTTGATTCTTCTACGGCAATTTTCTGAAGTTTGCGTGTGTAAGCTGCTGTATGAGCATTGAATATGTTTCCGCAGTTGCCTTTGCGGATTTCGTCCATATATCCTTTTTTGAGTGAAGGTCCTGTCACATCCCAGTCACTGCTATAAAGAACCATTTGACCAATTTCTTCGTCGAGTGTCATTAGACGCATCACCGAATCTACTTTTAAATCAATTTTCTTATCTTCAGCTGTTTGTGCTGGTTGTTGACAAGCAGTCAAAATAATAGAGGCAAACAATGCCATTATAGTGATATTTTTCATTTGAAATGCATTAATAATTGGAACTAAAATGATTGGTAATCGAAATTGAAATTATAAAAAAATGTTGACCTAGCAAAACAAAAAATATTTGAATCACAAGTATTCATTTTGCTGTATTATTAAAAAAAGAGAAATTCGTTTGTCGAATTTCTCTTTCTTTATTTCTTTGAAGAATATCGTTATTATACACGTCTTTCTTTGATTCTTGCCTTTTTGCCGGTAAGTGCACGTAAATAATACAATTTAGCGCGACGAACTTTACCACGTTTATTGACGGTAATACTTTCAATAAATGGTGAATCCATTGGGAAAATACGTTCCACTCCAATGTTTCCTGAAATTTTACGAACAGTAAAACGTTTTTTACCTTCGTGTCCAACGATTTTGATAACATCTCCGCGATATTCCTGAATACGTTCCTTGCTACCTTCAATAATACGGTAAGCAACGGTTACAGTGTCACCTGCTTTGAATTCGGGGTGAGATGTTTCTACCAAAAATGCTTGTTCTGCAACTTTAATTAAGTCCATTATAGCTCTGTGTTTAAATGAATAATATGCGCAATATTCACAGACCTTACTTATTCTGTCAGAGATTACGCTAAAATTTGGACTGCAAAATTAGTTCTTTTTTTTGAATTGACAAGGCATTTTTATAATTCAGATTGAAATAATTTCGATTTTCAGATAATTTCGCCACTCCCTATACATATCTTTGAATTAGCATCGTAAATCACACCAAATTGACCAGCAGCAATACCTTGTAGTTTTTGAGTTGAAATCAGGTGATACCCTTCAGGAGTTTTTATTATCTTTCCTTTGCTGAATTCAGGTGTATGGCGAATTTTGAATCTAATGTCAATTTCAGTTTGAGAATTTTGCCATATATTTTCAGTAATAAAATGAAAATCACGCATCGTGAATTCATTTCCGTACTGGGTATCTACCCCAAATCCTTTTGAAGCATAAATAATATTAGCGGGTACATCTTTCTTAATGACATACCATGGACCACCCGAAAGACCAAGTCCCTTACGTTGCCCAACGGTGTGGAACCAATACCCTTTGTGTTTCCCTAATATTTTCCCGGTTTCCAATTCGACAATTGGACCTTCCTTTTCACCCAAGTAACGGCGGATAAAATCATTATAATTGACCTTTCCCAAAAAACAAATCCCTTGACTGTCCTGACGTTTGGCACTTGGTAAATTAGCGGAATGGGCTATCGTACGAACTTCGCTTTTCATTAAATGACCAATGGGAAACATTAGTTTGGAAACCTGCAGATAATTGATCTGAGCCAAAAAATCGGTCTGGTCTTTCACAGGATCGTTGGCCGTTCCAAGATATATTTTCCCATCTTGCTCAACAATTGTAGCATAATGGCCGGTTGCCGTTCTATCGAAATCCTTACCAACTCGTTGCTCAAACACTCCAAATTTAATTAGCTTGTTGCACATTACATCGGGATTAGGTGTCAAACCAAGCTTAATTTTATCAATGGTGTACGAAACCACATTTTGCCAGTAATCCTCGTGCAAATCAACCACCTCGAGCTTACAGCCATATTTACGTGCAACCAGCGAAGCCATTTCGATATCTTCCTCTGAAGTACAATGCAACAATTCATCGTCATCCATCCCAATTTTGATGTAAAACAACGTAGGTGTATACCCTGTTTCTTTCAACAGATGAACCACCACTGAGCTATCAACTCCTCCTGATAATAATGCTGCTATATTCACTTTTAAATTGGAAATTAATAAATTGAAAATTAAATATAGTATTCAGCCATATCCACAATGCCTGCGCGCATTGCATACTTTGTGGCTTCGTGAACATTATTAACTTCAATTTTACGAAATATATTTTTTCGGTGTGTCATGATGGTATGTATACTAACAAAGCGTTTTACGGCAATTTCTTTCGTAGTTTTACCTAATGCCATATCTTTCAGGATTTCCTGTTCCGTGATAGTCAAAATTTGTTTCGGATTCAGATTATTCTGAGATTTATTTGTATTTATCAGCATATTGCTTACATAATTACAGATATACCGAATACCCTTCAAAGCTTCTTTGAAAGCCCTGTAAATTTCTTCTTTTGTCGAATCCTTCATTAATACACTAAATGAGTGAGTATTATAAAGTACCGAGCGTAAAAAGTCATCACTTAATTCATCTGAAAATAAAATCCAATCAACACGTTCAAATCGTGCCTGCATGATAACCAAATCGTTGGCACTTTCAAAATCAAACAAAGTATAATCCAAAATTACAAGGGAATCAGGAAATTCGGTAAGCATGTCAATCAATTGGACTTTTTCACTAGCCTCAATAATATCAAACGACTCTGGTTGGCTTTGAAACAGATAATACCAACCTGCTTTGGAAATATCCTGATTATCTGATAAAATTATTTTTCTCATTTGCCAATATCTTTTGGAATCATCCTATTTGGATTGCAAAATTACAGAATATCTGAGCTTTTTCATCATAAATAAAAAAAAAGACGACAAAGGTCGTCTTTTTTAATGGTTCTATTCTCTGAGATTTAATACTCCCACAAGTCTTCTTCAAAATTGAGCAACTCAGTTTCAATACGATTTTGTTCTTTATGAATCCGGTCGTAAGTCAATTCCGATTCTAATAACATACGGTTAAACATATTGCTATCACCCATTATATAGCTTGCATACAATTTCTGAGCAAAGTACTCATCGTATGTCAAACGAGCTGTTTCATTTCCATTTGGAATTAGATACTGACGGGCTAAGTACGGACGGAGTTCATCAAATGCAAACCAACAAAGAACAGATTCCTGAAAGAATTTCATAGGATTCTTTGATTGGGAATTGTCGGGGTGCAGTGCATAAATCGGAGCAATCGCTATAATTTTTGAATACATACGAGAGGTATGTTTATCAAAAAATATAATTTCCTGAATCATAAATTTAAACTGATTCTTCACATAATTATAATACTGGTCACCAACAATTTTGGCTTGTTTGGTAATCGGATTAATTTGAATCAGATTATTATCCATATTATTATCATAGGCAAAAACCTTTGATAATTCATCACCCTCTAAACGCGCACTATCATTAAAAGATGGAACAATTTCCCTGGCATTTCGACGGTATACCGGAACACCCTTACAAATTGCATCCAGCATTGTGCGAAACAAGCTTTTGTACTGATCATTAGAGCGCATTGGGAAATATAGCTGATAATTTTGTTTATCACGTAAATCAACAATACGGTAAACTTTCCTTGACCATACAATATCGTCCCACCGATGATTTACATTTGCAATAGTGTCAACTAAAGCATCTATTTCTGTGGTAAGAATTCTTACATTTCCCTTCTTGTCGAAGAAAGACACCTGTTTTTCCTGAGCAAAAAGGATTCGGGGAAAAAGAGTTGTTATCAGAACCAACGAAATAATACAGTATTTTTTCATTTTAACAAAGTTTTATTTATTTAACTTTTAATTCTAAATCTGAACCTGAATCAAGCCAAGGCTTCTTTGTTTACCATCAGGTCCGACAGCTTTAATATTTTTAAGAGTAAGAATATCACCACCCTCCAGTTTATCAATATCGGATAACATTCTGGAATTTAGGCGTGAACCTGTTGTGTTTACCGAACCGAATATAGTAAC
>JBAWXD010000154.1:0-8806 GCA_037144275.1 Paludibacter sp.
TTCTGAAGGTACATATATATCCCATTTAATTAATGTTGCAGGCTGTGACAGTATTACTACGCTTGTCTTGACTGTTAAGCAACCGACCAGTTTAATTATACGTGCTTCTATATGCTCAGGTGAAAGTTATTCCTTTAATGGGATAAGCTACATTTCTGAAGGTACATATATATCCCATTTAATTAATGTTGCAGGCTGTGACAGTATTGTAACACTTATTCTGTCTGTTAAGAACCCGAGTAGTTCCATTTCACATGTTTCTATATGTGCTGGAGTTAGTTATGTTTTTAACGATATAAATTATACTAAAACTGGTATTTACACAGCCCATTTTACTAATGCAGTGGGCTGCGATAGTACTGCTATTTTAAAGTTGACGGTTATCCCGCAAGTATTAATACAATTGTATGATACAATTTATCAAAATCAGAGTTTTTCTAACTATGGATTTTCATTCCCAACTCAAACCACAAGAGGAGATTTTATTTTTTATAAGTATGCAAAGACAGTTTACGGTTGTGATAGTGTAATGCAATTGAACTTAAATGTTTCATCAAATTTTTTAGCAACAGTAAGAACTCCTCCCTCGATATGTGCCAATGACAAAAATTTTACATTGAGCCTGGATATTCAAAAGGGTCAAATTGAATTTTGTTCAGTTGTTTTTGATAAAAAGGGGCAAAATGCAGGATTTGTTGATATTATTAAGCAAATGGCAACTGGTTTGTATATTGATGTGCCACTACCCTCGAATATAATACCTGATTATTATACAGCTTTAGTTTTTTTGGATAACGGACTAATACGAAAATCATTTTCCATAAGTTTTGTTGTGAATTATTCTTCATCAATTATCCTGCAAAAATGGAATGATGTTTTAGCGCTATATAACAGCGATTATAATGGCGGTTATGAATTTAAAAGTTATCAATGGTATAAAGATGGCATATCAATAGATGGAGCAACAAAATCTTATTTATATTTATCAAACAGTAATTTTGATACTATTTCTGAATACAGTGTGAAACTGACCAGAACTTCCGATGCTGTTATTTTATTTACTTGTTCGATGAGGCCAACAAAACATACTGAAATTAATGTTTATCCGACACTTTTATCTCAAAAAAGTCAATTTAAGATACATATTAGTAATAGTGCTAAAGCTTTGTTAATGAGTATTTCAGGATTAAAGCTCAAAGAACAATTGTTAAATATAGGTGACAACAGCATGCTGACTCCTGATGTCTCGGGGACATATGTGTTACTATTGATAGATGATCAGGGTCAAGCTAAACAACAAATATTAATAGTAAAGTGATACAAAATAATAGACACAAAATTGTTTTACTGCTGCTTGTTGTTGCTTTAACTGCTGTAGCTCAGATAAATATAAATAAAAGTTATTTTTTAATTTGGTGTTCAGGTGGATATGATAAATTAAGTAATGATGCTCCGGAAACCAGAGCGTTAGGAGGTGCCGGATTAACTTTAGGAAGTGGTTATGAATTTCATTTTAAGAATATTTTGTTTCAAACAGGCGTTGAGTTATCTTCTTATTCTTCAAAAATGATTTTGAAAGATACGCTTTTAGTAGTCCCAATGGTTGATACAGAAGGAAACCCATATACTGGACATTTTAGATTTAGAAATACGAACGATTGGCAAAATGTTATTAATATATCACTTCCATTAATGGTTGGATATGAATCGCCAAACGGTTTTTATTGTCTGGGTGGAGGCAAGCTTAAGCTAAATTTGATAGCAAATAGTATAGCGAGTACTAATGTCACTTCAACTGCTTATTATAAAGCTCTAATAGGAGATAACAATGATGGAATTTTGGGTGATATGCCAAACCATGGATTAGATAGCGAGACGAGAATTGTTAGAAGTTCATTTAATTTGAATACTATTTTTAGTGCTACAGTAGAAACTGGTTATACTTTTAATAATAATCCAAGAGAATTTTCTAACAAAAATAAACCCAGAGTACGATTGTCGATATTCTATGATTTTGGTTTTGCTTTGCTGAAAAAAAACGATGTAAATTCAAATATATTTGTCAATATATCAAATAAAGCTGAATATCTTCCGGCAATTCATGGTTTTTTACTCAATAATATTAAATCGAATACCTTTAATTTAGGGGTTATTGGAATAAAAGCAACTATTTTATTTGAAACAAAGAAATATCGTTGTAATTGTACGAAGTTTTAATTTCTAATCTGAAGAGTTTAAATTACAGATGCATGTGGCTTTTTAACTAAATGTATAATTTATACTTACAATATTCAAAATAGTCTAACTAGATCTTCTATGAAGTAAAAAAATCTACTATGATGCAATGCAAAGTTTTATAGTTTGATTTATTCTGTATGTCTGAGGAAATAATAAATTCAATATAATTCATTATCAATGTTTATAATTATTGTTAATAGGCTTAAAATTACAATAGATAAAAATTCCACCCATTATTTGGCTTTCGCTGACTTAATATAAAAGCAAAAACCCATTATAAATCATTGATTTATAATGGGTTTTGTTTGATTTAAAATGAAACTGTCGCTTCATTTAGTGACCCCGGCGGGATTCTATATCTCCATTTTTTTTCCCCCCTTGCAATTAGTTCTTTTAATTGTGATAAAAAGACCTAATGATTTAGTAACGAATAAAAAGTCTTGATTTGTCTTGGTGAGACAAGGTTTTGTATGCTAAAATGTTAGTTTCAAATATTTAAAATTGTTTTAAGATTCACAAGTATCATAATGCTAAATATCCACACATAGTGAACGGTGCAAGTTTCTATATATAGAAATACTTGCACCCTGTACTAATTTTGAATTACAAGAAAACGATATCTCATTCGGTGTGCATTAACAATTTAGAGTGCTGTTTTATATTACACTTGCTTACATTATTCAGTTTGTTGAATGAAAGCTTTAAAAGATTGGTTATTCTAATCGCTGTAAATAAATATTCTTGCCAAGCTTTATTAATCCAAAACCTAAGCATACATGAATTTAGCAAATAATTCCAGCAGTTTATAATTTCAATTATTATCTGATCAATTAAAAAAGACAACATTAATAATAAAAAAAGCAAGTTGTAAATAGTGTTTATGCTCTACATTTACACAAAAATAAAATTTGCTTGAAAAATCTTCTCTTTAAAACTTATCAATAAAATAATTAATATTAATTTTTAATCAATATGTTTATGAAAAAACTATTCTTTTCGATGCTATGCATCATGGCTTTTGCTTCAATACTTAATGCCAAAACTGTTTTTGTAACACCTGCTGGAAGTAATACAACTGGTGGTGGCTTATCCTGGAGTGATCCTGTGGGTCTAACACGGGCAGGTACGTTGGCAACATCCGGTGATATAGTTTATGTAATGGGTGGTATTTATAACTTATCTAAAACATCTCCTTCAGCTAGTGGAGCATTTGGTACAAGTGCCGGAGTTAGTTATTATGGTAGTTTTTCTGGTACAGAATCAGCCCCTTCAGAAAGAGTTACTTCGGATGTAGATGGAAATGGTAATATAGATCCTTGGGAATTTACAAATCAAACAATTCTAAATTTCACGTTAACGAATAGTTCTGCCGGATTAGCAACCAGTAATGCCAGTACAACAACTACAAGTATCAATGGTTTTAAATTCACCGGTTCGAACACTGCATCTGCATTTTCACCTACAACAAGTGCGGTTTCAACTTTAAGAATAGGAAGAAATATCTTATTTGAGAATAACATTATCAGCAATTGGGTAGTTACCGGCACTCTTGATGGCACCAATATTCAAACGCCTTTTTTTTACATCTTTGATGGTGGCACTAATAACAATGCCAAAATGAATAACTGCTTATTTGAAAATAACAATGTGTCCTATACGGCTACTGCTCTTTTATCCGCAGATAATCCATTTTACCCATTTATATGTCTCACAAATGCATCTTCCACATCCATTACTGGAAATGTAATGTCGAACTGTGTAGTTCGTAACAATAAGGTAACATTGGATTACAGCAGTGCTTCATCCACTGGTGCGGTTAACACAAGAGGATTAATTATTGCTGTTAAAGCTCCTTCAATCTCCACTTCCACTCCCGCAGTTGATTTGTCAAGTACGTTGCAGAATACCATTATTAACAATAACGAAGTAAATTTTATCCCAAAGCCGGGTGTAATTGATACCTGTTATGGTGGGGTTGTTTATACCTATAATCAAGCTACTGCAGCAGCCGATTACATAATTAACTGTACCATCGCTAACAATAAAACAACTAAATGTGGTTCTGCCGGTTTAAAAATTGGTATGGACTTAACTGCTCCACACGAAAAACCAAATCACGTTGTAATGAATAATGTGTTGTACAATAATTTTAATAATGGAGTCATTAATAATATTGTTGCAAACTTTCCTATCCCATCAACTTCAACAACTACGGTGGTAAGTAATATCTGCAATGGTGGTGCAACGAATATTGCTAATGCAGGTTTTTTGCAAGCAAACAATTTGTTTGATTTGTCGAGTGACAATGCCAATGCAACAACAGGTGCTAACTTTATAAGACCAACAACCGCAATAGGTTACATTGCCGATGGAAGTGCTGAAAAGTCAAACTGGAGAATTAAATCTAATTCTTACCTCAAGTGGAAAGGTATGCAAAGTAATGCTTCTACCGATAAATCTGGTTTTACTTTTGCAGATAAGCCATCAGTTGGGGCTTATGAATACAATCCGAATCAATACAATGCAATTCAAAGCATTACAGGAACAGGAACTTTTGAAGTTTACCCTAATCCGGCTCAAGATATTATCAAAATCAACACAACAGCTAACGCACGCATATCAATTTACACCCTTACAGGTGCAATGATGAAGACTGTGAATAGCGAAAGTGCAGAGGTGCAATCTATAAATGTATCTAATTTGCCAAATGGAAACTATATAGTTACTTTAAAATCTAACGGTCAAATTTTGCATCAAAAACTCATTAAACAATAGAAAACTAATAACAACAATCCTGATATTAATTCATAAAATCAGGATTGTTGTTTGAAATAAAAATCAATACGATCACTCATTATTTTAAAGAAATAATATGAAAAAACTACTATTTTCGATGCTTTGCATCATGGCTTTTACTACTATGGTAAATGCAACTATTTATTATGCTACAGCTACCGGAAGTTCAACGCTTGATGGCAAATCATGGGCTAATGCCGTGACCCTTACACGGGCGATTACTTTAGCAACTGCATCTGGTGATGTGGTTTATGTGGCTGGTGGTAACTATAGCTTTACGAAATCAGCTCCGTCAGCTGCAGGAGCATTTGCTTTAAATGCCGGGGTTAGTTTTTATGGAAGTTTTGCCGGTACAGAAACTGATCCGTCACAAAGAGCAACTTCGGATGTGGATGGAAATGGCATTGTAGAGCCCTGGGAATTTGCTAATCAAAGCATTCTAAATTTTACATTAACGAATAGTTCTGCCGGATTTACAACTAGTAATGCCAGTGCAATTGTCACCAATATCAATGGTTTCAAATTCACCGGTACGAATACATCGTCTGATTTCTCAACCACTAACGTAAGAGTCACTATGAGAATATCGAAAAATATACGTTTCGAAAATAATATAGTAGCTAACTGGACGGTCACAGGAACTATTTCTGCCACATCACTCGCAGCACCATTTTTTGATGTAATTTCAGCGAGTGGATATGGTAATACTGTGGTTCATAATTGTTTGTTCGAAAAGAATATCATTACATACACCTCTACACAATCCACCGATGCCGTTTTTAATCCATTTATATCATTGGGTTCTGCTCAAGCCATTAACCGAAATGTGATATCGAACTCATTGGTACGAAACAATCAGGTAACAATGGATTACAGTGGCTCAACAGTTCCTAGTTCAAATAACCAAAGAGGTTTGCTGGTTTCTATTCTATCACCTACAGCTGGTTATCCTACAACACTTAAAAATACGATTATTCATAATAACGAGGTACTATTTACTCCAAAGTCTGGAATTACTGCTTGTTATGGTGCTCCTGTATATGTTTATAATGCCGCCACTACTGTTTCAGATTCAATTGTTAACAACACCATTGCCAACAATAAAACTACAAATTGCAGTTCGGCCGGTATAAAATTTGGTATGGATCTTGGCGGAGGAGCCGCTCCAAATCATTTTATAATGAACAATGTAATGTATAACAATAAAAACAATGGTTCAATAAGTAATTTCGAAGCAAATTTGCCAGTACCTGCGGCCTCAGCTACCATGGTGAAAAACAATATATGCAATGGAGGTGCAGTTGTTATAACCAATGGAAATACTAATGTAGTGGACAATCTCTTTGATTTATCAGATGATAATGCAGGAACTAAAGGAGCGTTTTTTAACAGACCTACAACTTCTGTAGGTTATGTTGCCGATGGAACGGTAGAACTTTCTCGTTGGCTTATTGCTTCGTACTCTTATTTGAAAGCCAAAGGAATTACTACATTAAATACGACTGACAAAGCGGGACATGCATTTATATCTACTCCTTCGGTAGGAGCTTATGAATATGATGTTTCATTTTATACCGAAAATGTTAATAATACAATAAACAATAACTTGATTAGTATTGAGGGTCGTAGCATAACATCAACTATTCAGGGCTCACTTGAGGTTTATAACAGTGTTGGTAGATTGGTTGCCACATCAAGTGAAAATGAATCGACAATTACATTAAAGAATGGTGGTATTTATATAGTGAAAATTAGTACAGCTAACGAAAATAAAGTTCAAAAGATTTTTATAAAATAGCAGTTTTGATTTAATTATAAAAAAGGTGGATTTTATCCGCCTTTTTTATAATTAAATCAATTACACCCTTACCACATATTGATTTGTTTTTCAGACAAATTAATTCAAATAGTATCATTCTGCTATTTGAGCAAATACTTTATCAAAATAAGCAAGATAATTATCTTCATCATATAGTATTTTTGAACCTGAAATCTGTCGCAGTAAATTGAAAATAATCACACTAATGAAAATTAAAATCTCACTCCTTCTCTTTATACTGCTTGTAAATTCTGCTGTTTTTGGAAGTACAGATAAATCATCAGCTATATATTCTCAGAAATTTGTATCCCGAATAATGCAAGATGTGTTTAATTGGCAACTAAATAATCCGGTTCAAATAAATGAATCAACCCAGTATTGGGCGCGTTCAGTATTTTATTCGGGTGTTATGTATGCATATAATTCAACAGCTGAAAAAAAATACTTGAATCAAACTATCAGTTGGGCGGATAAGCTCAACTGGACTAAGCCGGGAAAAAAATACAGATTTGCTGATGACTTGGCATGTGGACAGGCTTTTTTAGATGTTTATAAAGTAAAAAAAGACCCCAACATGCTCAAAGGTATTCAACATGCCATAGATACAATTATATCTGTACCAAAACCCGGACGTGAAGATTGGTGGTGGTGCGATGCGCTTTTTATGGAACCTTCTGTTTGGGTGAGGTTGGCGAATGTCAGCAATGACAATATATATTATAGGGTTATGGATGAAAAATACTGGGATGCAACCGATTATCTCTTTAGTAAATCAGATAGTTTGTATTTTCGTGATAAAAAATATTTCAATGCTGTATCCAAAAATGGTAAAAAAGTGTTCTGGGGTCGTGGTAATGCGTGGGTGATAGCCGGCTTAACTCAACTATTGAATTTAATGCCTTTGGATAATCAATTACGTCCTAAATACGTAGAGCATTACAAAAAAATGATTTATAAAATTGCATCACTTCAACAAGAAGATGGCCTTTGGAGAGCGAGTCTTCTTGACCCTGACGAAGTTCCAATAAAAGAAACAAGCGGAAGTGTTTTTTATACCTTTGCTATGGCATGGGGTGTAAATAACAATGTATTACCAGCTGATATTTTCCTTCCTAAAATCAAGAAGGCATGGAAAGCACTAGTTGGTTGCGTCAATTATCAGGGGATGTTGGGGTATGTTCAGCCAATTGGTGCCAGTCCGGATAAAGTGAGAGCCGAAGATTTTCAGGAATATGGCAGTGGTGGCTTTTTGATGGCAGGTTCTGAAATGATTAAACTATCAAAAAAAATAGATTATATTAGCAATTAAAGATTTACTATGATGAAAAGAAGTTGGCTTTAAACGAATGCTTTAAAGAGAGTTTGGAATTGCTAACCGAAAATGGTGATTTGAATTATGTGTCTTACTTGTTGGCTGATGAAAATGGTACTTCCATAAAATTAGCCAAATATGCAGGAACAGACAGAGTAGATTTGGTGGAAAACAATGAGTATGGCTATTGCTCACTCATAAAAGCCACCAAAAGCATTTTAGATAAAATAGAAATTGAAAATAAAACCGTTTCAAAAATCACTGCTAAAGGGCGTGAAGATACACGGCTTTGGAATCCGATAGCTATACGTGAGGCGGTAGTCAATGCCATTGTACATAATGATTATACACGGGAAGTTCCTCCTAAATTTGAAATTTTTACTGACCGATTGGAAATTACAAGCCATGGCGGACTTTTTGACGGTATGACACAGGCTGATTTCTTTGAAGGCTTGTCGTGTCCCCGAAACAAAGAATTAATTCGAATATTCAAAGATTTGGGAATGGTTGAGCAATTGGGTTCGGGAGTTCCACGTATATTAAGAGCTTATCCTAAAGAATGTTTTCATTTTGGTGATAGCTTTTTACGAATTACCATTCCTAAAGCAATTGTCGAAGCAGACAACAAAGAGTTGGTTGAT
>JBAWXD010000155.1:0-8794 GCA_037144275.1 Paludibacter sp.
GTTGTATGACGAAGTAAAGAAAATAAAGGATAACGAAGTCAAAACACTAATTAGTTTTTGGTCAGAAAATAGAATTTTAAATAAAAAGAAAAACAACTCTTCTATAGGTTTAAACACAATCGGCATGTTAACAGACCGATTTACCATATTGCTCATAAAAGAATGGTGTTTGCGTAATAAGTCAAACAATCCTCAAAAAGCAAATGAATTATTTGAAAGTCAGACGAAAGATATTATAGCATGTTTGGCTAATTCAGTTCCCGGAAATTCGGCCATAAACTCAAAAATCACAAATATAAAAACTGATACAAAAGCAAGTTCATGGGAAGAAGCTTTTTATGGAATGTTGACTATAAATTTAGTGTTATGGGAATCACAGGAGGTATTGTATATTAAAGATATATCATTGTTACCCGCTGAAGAGTTAAGAGGATATATTCATTGGTTTGCTCATGGAAATATGGAGCGTAATGTACTAATGGAACTTTGTGAGATAAGATACTGGGAAAAAGTAAGTGCAAGAAATGAAGACTAAAATTGCTGTTGTAGGTAGTGGTATATCAGGACTTTCAGTATCACGGATATTAAGTGATAAGGGTTATTCTGTTACTTTATTTGAAAAAAATGATGGTGTTGGAGGACTAGTAAGATGCACTGTCGAAGATGGAATCTTATTTCATCGTGTAGGTGGCCATGTATTTAACACAAAAATACCTAAGGTGGCTGAATGGTTTTGGTCGATTTTTAAAGAGGACGATTTCTTGAAAGCGAAAAGAAACGCTAAAATATGGTTGCATAACAAATACATAGGTTATCCTATCGAGAACTATTTATATCAACTAGATAAAAATATAACCCAACAAGCTATTTCTGAATTAATTAAAAATAATGAAACGGCGAAGAATGCAGATAATTTCAGTGATTTTTTGTTAGAAACATTTGGAGAAACATTATGTAATTTATATTTTAAACCCTATAACTATAAAATATGGAAAACTGATTTATCAAAGGTTTCATTGCCATGGTTAGATGGAAAATTACCAATGCCTGATTTTCAAGATATTATAATGAATAATATATATAAAAAGCAGGATGAAACAATGGTTCATAGTACATTTTTTTATCCTAAATCAGGAGGTTCTTCTTTTATAGCTAATAAAATTGCAGAAGGACTCAACATCAAATTAAACACAAATATCTCATTAATAAAAAGAGATTCGGAAAGATGGATTATTGGAGATGAAAAGTACGATTCAGTAATATATACCGGAGATGTTAGAAGATTGAATAGTATTTTGCAAATAAAAGATAAGCAAATTGAAATAAATACCAGTAATGTAATAAATCTACAAAGTAACGGTACTTCTAATGCATTGTGTTATGTAGAAAAATCAGACTTATCATGGCTTTATTTGCCGGAAATTAACACTCAATCTCATAGAATTATCTATACTGGAAATTTTAGCGAATTAAATAATATAAAGAATCAACTTTTGACTTGTACGGTTGAATTTTCCGGAATTTTGTCGGAAAATGAAATGCGAGCAGAATTAAAAAAACTCCCTTTTGATTTACGCCCCATTTCATTTAACAATGAACCGAATAGTTACGTAATACAAGAAAACCAAACAAGAAATAATATAAAGTATTTAAAAACAAGTCTGGAATCATATAATTTCTTTCTATTAGGTCGATTTGCAGAGTGGGAATACTATAATATGGATAAAGCTATTGAGGCTGCTATGGAATTGATTCAGAAAAAATTTTAAACAACATCGATGCTCCTTTCTATAATAACCATTAATCGAAATAATTTCGAAGGTTTACGTAAAACCATTGAGAGTGTTGTTTCACAAACTTTCAATGATTTCGAGTATATTGTAATTGATGGAGCGAGTACCGATGGGAGTGTTGCTATTGTTAATGAATATGCAACTAAAATTTCTTATTGGGTAAGCGAACCGGATAAAGGTATATACAATGCCATGAATAAAGGCATTGTAAAGGCTAATGGTGAATATTGCCTTTTTTTGAACAGTGGAGATGAATTTGAAAGTCCCTCATCGCTTCAAACCTTTATTTCATGTGTTTATGAGCATGTTGATATTATTTATGGAAATATATTGGTTAAGGGTGATACTGTTGAATATGTAAAAAGTTATCCCGATAAAGTTACATTTAGTTATTTTCTACGGGAGAGTTTAGCACATCCGGCATCGTTAATTAGAAGAGAATTATTGCTGGAACTAGGAAAATACGACGAAGAGCTAAAAATCTGTTCCGATTGGGCTTTTTTTGTAAAGGCAATTTGTTTGAAAAATTGTAGCTATAAGCATCTTGATATAACTTTATCAACCTTTTATTTGGATGGTTTTAGTTCAGATTCTGTAAATGCTGAATTGATTGAACAGGAAAAAAAACGAGTAATAAATGAATCATTTGCCGCCTTTTATGAGGATTATCAGAGGCTTGAATCCTTAGAAAAATTTAAGGCTAAATTTATGGATTTGAAGCTTGTAAGAGGTTTAAAAAAGATTGGATTGTTGAAATAAATTAAATATGAGTGCTTCTTTAATATCTATTATTGTCCCTTGTTATAATCAGGCTCAGTACTTGCCCGAAACATTAGATTCTGTGTTGGATCAGACTTATACAAATTGGGAATGTGTAATTGTAAATGATGGAAGCCCTGATAATACAGAAGAAATTGCCAAGGGATATTGTAATAAGGATTCTCGATTCAAATATTTATTTAAAAAGAATGGCGGATTATCATCAGCACGTAATGCCGGAATCAATGCCAGTTTGGGGGAATTTATATTACCTTTAGATTCGGATGATTTAATAGCCCCTTTTTATATTGAAAAGGCCATCGGGTATTTTGAGAAAAATCCTGACACAAAATTAGTTTATTGCAAAGCTAAGTATTTTGGCAAAAACACAGAAGAGTGGAGACTGGAAGAATATAATTATGAGAACTTGCTATTTAACAATATGATTTTTTGTTCGGCAATATATAAACGTCTAGATTATAACAAAACTATAGGTTATAATACTAATATGATATATGGCTTTGAGGATTGGGATTTTTGGCTGAGCTTATTGAGTAAAAATGATAGAGTGTATTGTATTCCTGAAATTTGTTTTTATTACCGAATTAAAGGTATGTCTATGGCTGCAGGTTTAGGTCAAGAAAAATGGAAAAAAATGACAATACAAATATATAACAATCACACATCATTGTATGAAAATTATTCAAACCAAATTGTTTGGGCATTTTCACAAATTCAAAATCAACAATATAGTATTGATATGTTAGAAAATAAGCTTCAAAAGATAAGATCATCCAGCCTCTATAAAATATATAAGGTACTTGTATATTCATTTGAATTTGCAAAATCTAAATTAATGTTTGTTTGATTTACGAATTAGATTCCTTCTATGAGCTATATTTTAAATAAAGTAATTGTAATAATTCCAGTTTATCGGCTAACTCCAACTGACAATGAATTAAAATCATTGATGCAATGCTTTGTGGTGCTTGGTAGTCGTCCAATTTGTTTTTTTTGTTCACACGATTTTGATACAAGCTTTTATGAAGAACTTTGTTTGAAAAACAATATCATTTTTAGAAAGGAAACATTTGATTCAAAATACTTTATAAGCAAAGAGGGTTATAATGATTTATGTTTAGAAAAGAAGTTTTATTCAAGATTCAGGAGTTATGAATTTATTTTGATTTATCAATTAGATGCCTGGATTTTCAGGGATGATTTGGACTATTGGTGTAATCAAAAATATGATTATTTAGGTGCAGCTTTTCCCATTGATTTTAACGCTCCAACCGATGAAGTTGAATTTTCAGTAGTAGGTAATGGTGGATTCTCGCTCAGAAGAGTTGAAGTTATAATAAGGGTGTTAAGCAGAAGAAATCATGTTTATAACTGGAGTCAACTGGTAGAAAAATATGCTCAACGGGCGAAAAAAAATCCTATTTACTGGCTATATTGTATCCTGCGCTTTATGGGTTACCGAAATGTTATCCCCAGGAAAGGAAAATGGGAAGATGATTTCTTTTCGCAGATAGGCATTTATAATGGAGAAATATGCTTGCCAACTGCCAATGAAGCTTTAAGGTTTTCATTCGAATACAAACCTTCTGCAGCATTTAAACAAAATGGGAATGAATTACCGATGGGTTGTCATGGCTGGGATTGGATTGAGTATGAAGAGTTCTGGAAAAACTATATCAAGTAATACAAACCAATCTTTTTATTTATGCAGGCCTCAATTATAAATCTCCCCAAATTTCCTGATGAACGTGGAAATCTTTCTTTTTTGGAAAATAAAAATCAGATTCCCTTTGAAATAAAACGGGTGCATTGGATATACGATGTACCGGGCGGTGAAACGCGTGGTGGATTAGCATATCGGGAAACGGAAGAGTTTATTATTGCTTTGTCAGGAAGTTTTGATGTGCTATTTGATGACGGAAAGGACCAGCAAAACTATAGCCTCAACCGTTCTTATAATGGTGTTCTTGTTCCTAAAGGTACATGGCGGGAAATAAATAACTTCTCAACCAATTCGGTGGCTCTGATTGTTGCTTCAACGAACTATGATCCTGGAGATTCTATACGGGATTATGATGAATTTTTAAAATACAGAAATAGTTTATAGTTTATAGTAGGCAGTATGCAGTATGCAGTAAAAAACGTTTACGATTGTACAATAATTGAACTTGATCGCCATCATAGTCAGCGTAAGGGTGATATTTGTGTTGTAGAAAATGGATTGACTGTTCCTTTTGATGTAAAACGGGTTTATTATCTATATGATATTCCGGGAGGTGTTTCGCGTGGTGGACATGCTCACAAAAAGCTAAAACAATTGATAGTGGCTTTGAGTGGTAGTTTTACGGTTACATTGGATGACGGAAATATAAAACGAACATTTAATTTGAATAGACCCTATCAGGGATTGCTTGTTGAGCCCGGAATCTGGCGTACATTGGATGATTTTTCTTCAGGATCTGTTTGTTTGGTGCTGGCATCTGAAGTGTATGATAAGGAGGATTATTTGATAGAGTACGAGGAGTTTATGGAATACAGATCTAGTTACACAGAGTAAAATTGAGTAAGACTCAGAGTAACACTGTGTAATAATTAAGCACTGAATAACATTGAGTAAGACTTAGATTAACCTGCTGTAATAATAAATCCACTTTTTTACAAAGTGTGAATTTAAACATAAAGTGAAATTGTGAATTTAATTGGAAATGACTAAAGATCAAATAACTCACGAAATATTAGATTCTGCATTTAAAGTTCATACTGCTTTAGGACCCGGATTATTAGAATCAGCATACAGAACTTGTCTGGCTTATGAATTAAGAAACAAAGGTTAAAAAGTCGAAGAAGAGAAACCACTTCCATTGATTTATGAAGAAATAAAGCTTGATTGTGGTTATCGGATTGATATGCTTGTCGAAAATGAAGTAATTGTAGAATTAAAAACGCTAAACGAATTCAATGATGTTCATTTAGCCCAAATTTTGACCTATTTAAAGTTGTTAGAAAAACAAATAGGACTTTTGTTGAATTTTTATGTAAAGAGTTTGAAAACCGGAATTAAAAGAGTCTCATTATAAATATAGAACCACTGCGTAACACTGTGTAATACTCAGTGAAACACTGTGAAATAACAAAATGATAAAGTTTTTAGATTTACAAAAGATAAATGCCCAATACGAGGCTGAGATAAAAGAGGCGGTTAATCGGGTGATTGACAGTGGCTGGTATTTGCAGGGAAAGGAAAATGAACGCTTTGAGGCTAATTATGCTCATTATATTGGTTCAAAGCATTGTATCGGTGTGGCGAATGGATTGGATGCCCTTATTTGGATACTTCGTGCTTTTATTGAAATGGGTGTGATGCAGGAAGGCGATGAAGTGATTGTTCCTGCCAATACTTATATTGCTTCCATTCTTGCCATTACCGAAAATAATCTGAAACCTGTTTTGGTGGAGCCGGATATTCATACTTATCAGATTGATGATTCATTGATAGAACAAGCCATTACTTCCAGAACCAAAGCCATTATGATTGTACATTTGTATGGGCAGTGTGCTTATACAGAAAAAATAGGGGAGTTGTGTAAGAAGTATCAGCTGAAACTGATTGAGGATAATGCACAGGCGGTCGGTTGTTTATACAGTCGGCAGTCAGCAGTTGGCAGTCGGCAGTTGGCAGTCGGCAGTGAGCAGCAGGCAGTAAGCAGTGAGCAGCAGGCAGTAAGCATTGAGCAGTCGGAAGTAAGCAGTGAGCAGCAGGCAGTAAGCGGTAAGCAGCAAGCAGTAAGCAAAAGGACAGGGTCTTTGGGTGATGCAGCGGGTCATAGTTTTTATCCGGGAAAGAACCTGGGTGCGTTGGGTGATGGGGGAGCGGTAACAACCGATGATGATGAACTGGCCAAAGTGATACGTTCGTTAGCAAATTATGGTTCCTCTCAAAAATATGTGTTTAAGTATACCGGCAGAAATAGTCGGTTAGACGAGATTCAGGCAGTTTTACTGGATGTAAAACTTAAATATTTAGATGAAGATAATGAGAAACGCCGTCAGATAGCCCGATATTATATAGAAAACATTAAAAATCCGAACATCATTCTCCCAACTTTCTCCCCCTTTAGTGGGTTGGGGGGCAGCCATGTATTTCATTTATTCCCTATACGAAGCAAACGCAGGGATGAACTACAAGCTTACCTGACCAAAAACGGTATTCAAACTTTGATTCATTACCCTATACCACCTCATCAACAGGAATGTTATAAGGAGTTGAATCAGTTGTCTCTCCCTGTAACCGAACAAATTCACAGGGAGGAATTGAGTTTACCAATAAGTCCGGTGATGAAGGAAGAAGAATTAGAAAAAGTGGTGAATACCATAAATAAATTTTAAAAAGTGAAATTAAAACTAAACAATATTGAAGCTGCCTACAAAGCCATGAAAAAGAGGGCTTTCGATGAATTCGAGAAAGGAGATGTTGAAAAATGTTTCTTTTATATGGATGCTGCAGCTACTTTAGCATGTCAAGTTATTTCAAGATATACAGATGATGATTTTGAGGAACTATTAAATTTAATCTCTCAAAAAACTATATTGACAAACCAACATGAATATAAACCCAATGAAAACCGTGTAGTTTTTTATGATGGCTTTGGAGTGAGTTATATTCTGGCAGTTCAATATATGAATGCATTAGTTTCAATGGGGAAAGAAGTGTTGTATATATATGAAGTACGTGAACATCTACATAATAAACTTGTTCCTGTACTTGAATTATTTAAGTCATATTCCAATGTTAGTATTCAGCTAATTGAAATAGCAGATACAAAAACTGAAAAAAATCAGAAAATATACAATAGTATTGTTGATTTTCAACCTTCTAAATTGTTTACGCATATTGACTCACACAGTGCTATTATACCTGTTTTATATTCTTTACCTAAAGGGTTAATTCGATACCATATTAATTTGGGAGATCATTTATTTTGGTTAGGGGCTAAAGGAATTGATTATATCTTCGAATTCAGAAATTTTGGAGCAGTTGTTTCTAACGAAAAAAGAGGATTAAAAGAAAGTCAAATATTTCTTTTACCTTATTATCCTCTTGTTCAAGATAGTGATTTCCTAGGATTTCCGGAAGAAGTCAGGGATAAAGTTGTGATATTTTCAGGAGGTGATTTTTACAAAACTATTGATAAAGAAAATTCTTATTGGGAATTAGTGAAAGCGTTGTTGAATGAAAACCCCAATGCTGTATTTTTATTTGCAAGTAAAACAACTGAATATGATAAACAATATGAATTCCTTAATAATTTTATTAAGACTAATGGATTCCAAAAACGTCTTTTAAGTATTGGCTTTCGCCCGGATATTAATCAGGTATTTGCTCATTGCGACATTTTTATGGGAACTAGTCCTATGTCAGGTGGATTAATGTCGCAGTATGCTGCTGTAAATGCTAAACCGATTCTTCAGTTTTATCCACCAGAACTTTTTTGCAATAATGAAACCGAATCAGTTATTTGTTTCCATGATAAAATTAGCATTTCACATACCGATAAACAAAGTTTTTTGAGTGAGGCTAAAAATTTGATAGATAATGAAGAGTACCGATTAAAAGTTGGAGCAAATATAAAATCGTGTATGATTGTTGAGAGTGAATTTAATACTCTTTTTGCAAAAAGCTTAGAAACTCACAAGACAGAAGATGTAATAAGTAAGTTGAATATAAATTACAAGGAATTCACACAATGGTGGTTGGATATTGGTAATAGGGGATATTACGATGTATATTCTTTTATTTATTACTATCTAAAAATATGGGGAATTTTTGAAGCACCAGGGATTATATCAAAATACTTATTTAAGCGCTATTTCTCTAATAAATTGTTGAGCTTAGGTTGGTATAAAACAAAAATAATGAAGTGATCTGAATTTCTAAAATGAGAATTTAATGAGTAATAAAATTAGTATTGTTATAGTATCAAAAGGAAATCCTGAGGATTATGAATATTCAAAATTGAGTATTGATTTTCAGACATACAAAAATTTTGAAATTGTTCAGGTCGAAACAGATAATCAAAGTGATATTGATGGTTCTCAGCATTCGGATTATAGAGTGGTTGCATCAAAAAACTCATCATTTTATCATGCCTGCAACCTTATAATACCCTCTTTAAAAGGGGATTATTGTTTTTTTATGAAAGCCGGTGAATGTCTCAATAATG
>JBAWXD010000156.1:0-8793 GCA_037144275.1 Paludibacter sp.
GTTAGTTCAATTTCTTTGTCTTTTGGCAAATGTCTGAAACAATTAAACCAAATATCTTCAATTTTTAGTTCAGGTCTATCTTTCAGTAGTTCGATTACTCCTTTAATATGGTCATCATCAAAATGAGTAATTACTAGCTTATCAAGCTTTGTTATTTTATACGTTTTTTCAAACAGTTCTTTGATTTTGCTATTATATTTTCCACAATCAATAAGCATTGTAAACTCTTGTCCATTGTCTCTTAAATTCAACAATAAGCAATCTCCAATACCAACATTCTCAAAGTGTAGATTTACTTTCATAACAATAATTTACTTTTTATCTCAGCCCCACCAAATCCAACATGCCCTCATAGCTCTTTACCACATGGTATTTCACTTCGTCGTTGCTTATTTGGTTGAAGTGGACTTCGGCACAATGTTTTTTGAGTTTTTCCACACCACGCAGGTTAAGTTCTGACTCTGTACCTTTTGTTTCTGCAATAAAATAGACATTACGAACTTTTTCCTGGTTGAATACTATCGCCCAATCGGGAGAGTATTTACCCACCGGAGTAGTGATAAAGAATGACTTGGGTAATTTGGCATATACCAATACTTCTTCTGCAGTATCCAGTTGTTTAGCGAATTCAGTTTCTATATTTGAATCAGTAATCAGGTAGTCATAAATATGGTTTTTAAGCATATTGCTTTGCAATACGGCACGTGTGTCGTTTCCAAACACAGTAGCCGCATCAAAGCGTTCGTCGGTTTTGTGGTAGCTGATATGGCTAACTATTAATTCCGATTTTACTTCGTTGATAATGGTGCTGCACTTTGCAATAAATTCTTCGGGATTTTTACCTATCAGCAGAAACTTCGATTCGTGAATTCGACTCAGGATTCCTGCAACCGTACGACGTGTTAAATTGGTAAGATTTACAAATTCACCTACAACATCGTAGCGGGTATCGCTGTAGAGTTGAGTATTTAGTTTTTTGACAGAGCGACCTGTTTGTTTGATTGCTTCGTTATGTTCCAATTCCGTTTTTGTTGCTTCAGTCAGTTCACCACTCTTTACCTCGTAGTAACGTTCCGAAATAGTCAGATTGGCATTAATATGAATCACAGCTTCTTCAATCAGTTTGTCACTATCGAAATGCACTTCATATACTGTTTTGAGGTTGATCTTACTCCATAAGCTTTGGAATTCCGTCTTGAAAAAATTCTTATTCGGAGTTAGTATCTGTGTATTACGGTCGTTATCAATTTTTGGTAATTCTCCGCTAGTGATTCCACTCAACAAACCACAAACAGCCGCTGCATACTGTTTTAGTTCATCCGGAAGTGTAATTGTTCCTTGCTTTATGGCTTCACGACCACTATCAGTCAGTTTATAATCTTCGTTGATTACACCCCCGATAGCCAGTTTCATAATCAACTTATCGGCTTGTGGCTTAGTCAGGCGCAGACTTTCACCTAGTTCGTTGGTAAGCAATTTGCCCAAAAAGAATTTTGCATCGGCTTTTTGTGGACGTTCTTTTAATGTATCTGCTATTTCGTTTTGCAGTCCTTTAGCAAAAGTCTCATAGCTTTCACTTGCTATTACGGTAAGTGCATTTATTTCCTGCACTTCATCACCAATGGTATCGAAATCCTGTCTTGCACCTTCTGCATTTACACACAAACGCATACCACGACCCACTTCCTGACGACGACGGATAGTTGCATCAGAATGTTTTAAGGCACATATCTGGAACACATTCGGGTTATCCCATCCTT
Organism: Paludibacter sp.; assembly: GCA_037144275.1. Taxonomy (GTDB): domain Bacteria; phylum Bacteroidota; class Bacteroidia; order Bacteroidales; family Paludibacteraceae; genus Paludibacter. The sequence continues at coordinate 1,761 of JBAWXD010000156.1, forward strand.
CTTTCAATGCCGAGTGAGAAAAAATAAAGCGGACCGGTTCTTCAAAACTCAACAAACGTTCCTTACTTTGCATAATTAGTTGATATGCACTAATGTCATCACTTTCTTCACTTCCTCTTTTTACTGATGAGTCAATTATTCGTTTGTTTTTATCAATTGAAAAATAACCTTTGTGCACGTTCGTTGCATCATCCCGTTTCAGATAATCAAAATAGTTTGTAGGTTCATAACCCCTGTGGCTTTCGCGTACTGAATGTTTGTATAGATAATCGTTGTACTCCTGTTGAAATATATCAAGAAACTCGCTACGTATAGCAGCATATTCCTGCTCAAAAATTTGAGCATATTCACCAGCCACTTCTGCACCTATCTCGTCATACTGACGATATTTTTCCACATGGTCGATAAAGAATAGTGTCAGCACTTTAATACCTTTGGCATAAAGTTGCTTTTCTTTTTCAAGGTGTGATAGTATTGTTTCACGTATCTGTATTCGGCGAAAATCGGTTTCATTCATATCACCGACCACTTCGCCCGGATAAAGCACCTGATTGCCGATTTCAACTTTACCCAGGTAAGCATCAATATTCAAAATGCTATAACCATGATAAGCAGGCATACCACCTGAGAGTTCGTGCAGATTATCACCCTTACTTAGTTTTTCACGAATTCGTTTAATGCTGTCGCCTTTACGAACTTCATATTCCAATACTGCTACCGGCGGTTTTCCACTGCTAATTTCAATACGCTCCAAGTATAAATAACCGGTAGTTCCGGTTGAACCTTTGAGGTTAATGCCCTTTACCTTGATGCGTTTTACCAATTTTTGATTATAGGCATCTAATGCGTCAAGCCGATAGACCTGATTGTACATTTCTTTGTGAGTCGCTGAATAGCGCAACGTAAACAATGCATTGAATTTTTGCATTGATTCCAGCGTTTGTTTACCATCTACACTTTGCGGCTCATCGATAATTAATATCGGGTTGGTCTGGGCAATAATCTCTATGGGTTTACGTGAGCCGAACTGATCAAGCTCCATATCGATACGTCTGGCATTTTCTCCTTTCGCATTAAATGCCTGGGTATTGATAATCATCACACTGATGCGACTATCGGAAGCAAAACTCTCAATGTCCTGCGGACGTGCGGAATTATAGATAAATGGCTTTATTTTATGTCCGTATATTTCCTGAAAGTGCTCCTGTGTAACTTCAAACGACTTGAAAACACCTTCACGAATGGCTATGGAAGGCACAATGATAATGTATTTACTCCAACCGTAATGTTTGTGCAGCTCATACATGCTGCGGATATAGGTATAGGTTTTACCTGTACCTGTTTCCATTTCTATGGTTAAGTTATATCCGCTTTTTTCACCTTTGGGGCGTTCAATGGTTGTACTTTCAATCAGTTCATTTCCTCTCTGTACGCTTTGGATATTTTGCAATACCTGTGCTTCGGTAATGCTGATGGCACGGTTACGATAACCGATACTTTCGTTTATCTCTTCCTCGTAAGCAATGCTCTGTAAGCCCGTTTCAGCATTCTTCGATTTGCGTAATATATCTTTGGTTCTTTCGAGTGTAAACTTCCCTGTTTGCAAGGTTTGTCCTGCAAATGCATCCACCACCGCTTTCACGGAACGCAACTGAAAGGCTTGTTCTTTAAATTGTAGTTTCATTTGTATTTTTGGCTATAGTCTACTTCATCAAAATCAAAGACTGGTTTATTCGGTTTTATTTCTTAGTTACTTTCTTAGTTACTTTCTTAGTTACTTTCTTAGTTGCTAGAAACCTCAAAGTTTTATATAATACTAAATATCAATGTATTAATATCTATATATTCTTATTTTCTTAGTTACTTTCAACTCTATTAACCTGATTTTTTAGTTTCATTCCTATTTTTTTATCAAGGATAGAATTCTTTTTCCAGATGCAGTAGTCTGATAAGTTTGATTTCGATTTTTAATTTCCGGATATTGTTTTTCAACCCAACCAATTTTAATTAATGGCTCTAAGTATTTTGAACTGTTCTTTGATTGATTGCTTAACCCCATCTTTTCGAATAAAAGATCTCTTTTTATCCACGTACTTAGTAGTTCAAGCATTTCCACCACTCTATCATGGATTTCTGTATTAATTATTTCTATTACTTGGTTACTTTCTTGGTTACTTACTCCGTTACTAGCTCCGTTACCAAAAGCAATAATATCTTCTATGTTTCTGAATAACAAAGTAGTAGCTCCGTTACTTTCTCCGTTACTTTCCTGGCTACCAACCAAACTATGAGCCGGTAAAGTTGTTAAGAAACAAGTGAAATCTGTATCTGTATCAAATATTGGATCAGGTGAGCCATTGTCTGCCATTGCCTTGTAAATAGTTGGGAAACCAGTGCCACGACCTTCTGTTAAACCAAGCTCTTTCAGAAAATCACCAATACGGCGATTGCGGTATTCACGGGAAACAATTCTTTTCTGAGTTTTTAAAATCGTTGCATTTACGGGTGGAACTGGACCCGGATAACTCAGTATTTCTATTTTATCCGGCCAAACCTGAACTTCAATGGGCGAACCAATTTCGTAACTCTTGTGATATACGGCATTGGACAACGCTTCTTCTACAGCAGCATACGGAAAGTTATAAAAGCGATCTGCTTCTGCTTTATTGCCATGCTTGATTACTTGTTCGGAAATAATATTAGTTTGTAGAAAAGACAATGCATCCCTGAGTTGTTTGTGCAAAGGTCCTTTGAAATAATGTTCGGAAAAATTTGAACCCGAATCCTCTTTGTGCCATACCAATTCAATTTGACAACGACTAAAAAAGCGTTCAGGCTGTTTGCTAAAAAACAACAAGCCCACATTTACCGGTCTGATATTTTCGTTGGCACCTTTGGCAATAAGCATAGCGCGGCACAAATCTTCAAAACTCATTGTTTTACTTTCCTCCAACAAATCACTTTTCACTTCATGTAGATAGGCTTGAATAAGTCCTAAATCCATATCCTGAAGTGAGGATAGCTGATTGATGCGGTCATCATACGGGATACGTGCCGTCAATTCCTGAAGTTGACGCAACGTTTCCCCTCTGGCAATTACACTATTGGAGCCAATACGCACGTAAGGTTCTCTTCCGGATTCCTTACCAAGCGAGGTTGGTGCGGTGTACATTCGGTTATCTCCTGCCGGACACCATAATACCAGAATTTGTTTATCCTGTAAATGATAAGGTTGCATTACGGGGAAATAGCTTGGCTGAATTTTATGCCCCAACTCAAGTATTTTTTTCTGAATTGCGTCCAACTGTTCAGATTCCAAACCAGCGGGAGGAAAAATAGGGCGACCATTGTTTTCAGCTACTCCGATAATTATATAACCTCCACCCCAGTTGTGCAAATCATTGGCAAAGGCACATGCCGAATGGAGTACATCCTCTGGATTCCAGCCCTGTTTAAACTCCAGGCGTTCCCATTCCACGGTGGCACCATGCACCAAATCTTCTATGTTTATTGGTAAAGCCATATTTGACTATTGATTTAATTGTTGATTTTTACACAGTTTTAAGGTGCGCAACTGAAAGGCTTATTCTTTAAATTGGAGTTTTTTCTCTGAATTAATTGGCAACTTGGTAATAAGCACAAACATTATTTCGACATTCTGAAGAACAAAGCAAATTAAAGCAATCTTTAAATTCAGTAATTGTCTTTGCCAGATATGTTTTTCTTCCGGAACTTAGTCTGACCATCTTGTTTCTTGCTTGTTGTATTTCGGTATTTGAAAACAAGAAATATACCTCAGAATGTATTGCAGGTACTTGGTTTAAAATACCAATTGAGCCATTTACTTTTGCTGTGAGTTCTCCTGCAGTGAGTCTTTTTACACCCTCATTGCCATATCTAAATCTACATTCGACCAATAACATCTTGGAACTGTTTGTAATTTTAATTCCCATAGCAAAATCAGTAGTTGATGTTTTGCTTCTTCGCTGCTGACGAGCCAAATTGGTTTCTACATCATCCATATCTAGTACAACCCAGTTATTATCAAATATGTTACATCGCTGCCCTTCTCTGGTAATCATTGCATTCATTCCGATTAAACTTCTAGGAAAAGTTCTTGATATTGAATGTTCTTCTGTTTCCTTTTTACAATAAACCATATTATGCGGTATAATCGTTTAACTTGTCAAATGATTTATTGTAAGAACTGAAGATTTCTTCAATCTCTACCCCAAGATGTTTGTAGTCATATTGATATTCACCAGACCTTTGTTCTGCTAAATAGAAATTCAGATTTTCAGGATTACCTTCTTTCTCAGTAATATATTTTAACGCACTTATCATATCAGGACTATGGCTGGCAACTAATAGCTTAACACCAATTACTTGATTTAGATATACCAGAAAACGTCCATATTCCACTATCCATTGTGGATGTAGATGTGCTTCAGGTTCGTCCAGAATCAGCAAAGTACCTTCTTGTAATGTTCCATTATTCAGAAGCATTTGCAAAATAGCAAATGATCTGATTCCAGTTGCAACATCCAATAAATTAAATTCTTGACCATCGTCCCGCTTGAAAATGAACTTGCTTCTAAATAAATCATTTCTTTCTAATTTGGCTGATCCATGAATAATCTGACTTGAGAATGTATCATCATTTTGGAATGAATCATTCATTAATAATTTATTTAAATCATTCCAATGTTCATTCTTGTTATTATTATCTAATGCTCCTATTGCCATTGGAGTGTCGATATAAATTATATTTCTTACGTCAGTAATCGTCGATAATTTATCAAACTCTCGATTAATAACTGCTAACTCAGATTCATAGATATTATAATTAATGCTTCCACCATCCGTTTCAAACTGTCTTTTTAATTTTCTAAATAGCTCATCAATTCTCCTATTGTATTTTTTATCATTACATTCAGTATATAATGTTTCAATATACTCTTTCAATCTATTAAAAGTTAAATCTAAGGCAGAATCTGCAATGTCTGCTCTATCATCAGAAGGCAAATTAGACAACAGGTTTTTGTTGATTTTTTCAATTTGCTTGTCAATGTCAAGATTTCGAAATCGCAACCTTGTTCTCATTTTATTTTGCCAATCAGAACTCTGGAGTATATCAATGATTTCAATAATCCAATCAAATAAATTCAGCGTTAATTCAGCAAATAAACGTTTACTCTCATCAAAATCAGAACTGATAATTTGTATTGAATATGTAAATTGCTTATTCAGTTCTTCATATCGGGCTTCTCTATCATCAAACACATACGAATAGTCGCGTAATACGTCTTTGAAGTTTGATGATATTCTCCTCAACTTATTCTTTAATTGTTCATCAACAATATTATCGTACTCATTCACCACTTTTATGGTGTGATAAAGCAATTTCGAAATGGTACTTTTGCCGGAACCATTTTCACCAGCAATAACCGTAATTCCGTCCAGAATAATATCGGCATGACCGATAGCTCTGAAGTCGGAAATTTCTAATCTTAAATCGTTTGCCATAATATGTATATTAAAATTATTTTTTCCCTTTTTAATTATCGATTTCTTTATTATCAACATGAATTATTTCATTGAAAGTCAATGTGGCAATAAAATCAGAGTAAGTATCCTGATTGAAATACTCTCGATTCTTACCTAATTCAATTTTTAAATCTATATCATTTAATTCGCAAATATAATTTGCTAAATAAAGTCCAATTCCCTGACCTTGGATATGAGATGCTCTCTCACTCCTTATAACACGTTCTTTCAAATTCAGAAGTTCGCTATCCGATGGACGTAAACTCATACCTTTAAAAGCAATTATAAGTTTATCATCTTTTTCGGTAAACTTAACTTCAATATTTTTATTCTTTAAAGAGTATTTTATTGCATGAAGGGGAAGAGAAACAGGCTGATGATATTACCTTAATGCTATTCAAATTCAATGGAAAAAGAGAAAACCAGACTTAGGCCTGGTTTTCTCTTTTAGTTATTTCTTTGTGAGAGTGGATAAAATCCTGATCTTTATCTTTTCAGATTTCTTATCAAAACCTACAGAGATGGTATCTCCTTCAACCACTGATGCTTTAATAATAACTTCTGCCATTTCATCTTCCAGATATTTTTGGATGGCTCTTTTCAGTGGCCGTGCACCAAATTGGGTATCAAAACCTTTATCAGCAATAAAATCTTTGGCTGCGGTTGAAATTTTCAGCTTGTAATTCAAAGCATTGATCCGTTCATATAAACCTTTTAACTCAATGTCGATAATTTCATGGATATGCTCTTTTGTTAGTGAATTGAACATAACAACATCATCAATCCGGTTCAAAAATTCAGGAGCAAATGCTTTTTTAAGCGCTTTTTCCACAATGTATTTGGCATGGTCACCTTCGTCAACTGCTTGACTTTGAGTTGAAAAACCTACACCACGACCAAACTCAGACAATTGGCGCGAACCAATATTGGAAGTCATGATAATGATTGTATTTCTGAAATCGATATTTCGGCCTAAACTGTCAGTCAGGCGTCCTTCATCAAGAACCTGAAGCAATAAATGAAATACATCCGGATGAGCTTTCTCAATTTCGTCTAAAAGAACCACACAATATGGTTTGCGGCGAACTTTTTCGGTCAATTGGCCACCTTCTTCGTAACCAACATATCCCGGAGGAGCACCAACTAATCGGGATACCGAAAATTTCTCCATGTATTCGCTCATATCCACTCTTATCAGCGAGTCAATACTATCAAATAAATAAGTTGCCAAAACCTTGGCTAATTGAGTTTTTCCAACACCGGTTGGTCCCAGAAAAACAAAGGATCCAATTGGCTTATTTGGATCTTTCAATCCGGCACGGTTACGTTGAATCGATTTGACAATTTTCACAATAGCTTCCTGCTGTCCAACAACGCTTCCCATAAGTTGTTTTCCCATATCCATCAAGCGCTTTCCTTCTGCCTGAGCTATACGCTGAATTGGCACACCTGACATCATGGAAACTACTTCAGCAACTTTATCTTC
>JBAWXD010000157.1:0-8789 GCA_037144275.1 Paludibacter sp.
ACTAGACAAATCTCGAAGCATAAGAATAATTCAATTAATCTCTCAATAAAATCAAAATGGTTGATTAATCGATTTGTCAAATCATAACTGACGTGATTCTTGCAATTTTCAATATCTAATGGAGAAATAATATTATCAAATTTGAACTTGACATTTAATACAAATACAAACAATTCTTTGTAATTAAGTTGACAGTTTGAATCACAAACACATTGATTATGAATACTATTTTTGTTTAAGTCACGTAAAATAATATTTGCGTAAGCAATTTTATCTGCTTTATTGTTTAGAAGAAATAAATTATTTTCAACTTCCGAAATTACCTGCTCAAAGAGTTCAATGTATTCGCACAATGAGTTCTTCTCAACATCATTTACGTATTTATTTACCCAGGAGAGTGTTTTAAATTCTAATCTATTTTTGAGATTTAATGGCAATTCATTTTTTACAGCATTTTTGTGATTATAAAAACCAAAAGAACGAATCTGATCATTGAAAATAGCCTGGTCAAGTAGATTTGTAGTTTTACAATATGAATTATGCCAGCAAAAATACAATGTTTCATTTAGTGAGTCAAAATAGTTTAAGTAAAGGTCTGTAAGTGTTCTATTAATCATTGATTGAGATTTTTTTATTTGGTTTTTAATACTAGGGCTTTGTGAAATAATAAATTGTACAATTAAAAAATAATAGCTATCTTTGTGACCATAAAAAAGAAACGAATATGGCAGAAGGAAATGATCTTTATTGGTTGAAAATATTCAATACATTAGACGAGAATAAACGACGCTGGTTTTGTGCTCAGAAGGCGATTGAGATTGGTTATGGTGGAGTAACACAGGTAAGCCTTCTTACTTCAATGTCAAGAACAACTATATCTAAGGGAATCAGAGAATTAAAAGGTAATGGTGAATTAGAAAAGCAGATTCGAAAAAGCGGCGCTGGAAGAAAACTTATAACTGCTTTGCACTCCAATATTTTGGCTGATTTAGAAGGAATTATGAATGAAAATACCGCAGGTGACCCTATGAGCTCGTTAAAATGGACATGTAAATCAACTCGAAAAATCGCAGAAGAATTAATGAAAAGCGGCTATAAAATTAGCTATAAAACTGTTTATAATTTGCTTTCTGAAGCCGATTACACATTGCAAGGCAATAAAAAAACATTGGGCAGTTGCACCTCTGAAGATAGAGATGGGCAGTTTAAAGCGATAAATGATTTTGCTAAAGAGTTCATAAACAATGGCGAACCAGTTATTTCTGTCGATGCAAAAAAGAAAGAGCAGGTTGGTAATTTTAAAAACAATGGTGAAACGTGGCGAAAAACAAAGAATCCGATTGAGGTACATGATCATGACTTTCCATCTCTAGGAGAAGGGGTAGCAATACCATATGGGGCATATGACATTCAGAAAAATGAAGGGTTCGTAAACGTAGGTGTTACAGCAGACACAGCAGAATTTGCAGTCAATAGCATAAGACAATGGTGGAGTTTTGTAGGGAAGGCAACTTATCCAAATGCCAGTAAACTATTGATTTGTGCAGATGGAGGTGGTAGTAATGGGTCCAGAAATCGCTTATGGAAAATAAGCCTACAAAAATTAGCTGACGAAATAGGATTAAACATAACAGTGTGCCACTACCCTCCAGGAACAAGTAAATGGAATAAAATTGAGCATAGAATGTTTTCGTTTATTAGTATGAATTGGAAAGGACAACCGTTGAAAAGTTATCAGTTGATAATCAATTTAATAGGAAATACAACAACAAAAAAGGGATTGAAAATTGAGGCGCAATTAGATTTGAATACTTATGAAAAGGGAATAAAAATATCCGATGAAGAGTTGGATCAAATTAACTTAACAGCACACTCAATTTATCCAAAATGGAATTATTCTATAGAGACATCTAAGAGGCAATGAATTGATAAATGTTCAGATTATATTTTCACAAGCCCTAAGTCGTTTGTGCTGTTAGTCCAGAAATAGAACTTATGAAAGAATCCGATCCTGTACCATCAGAAGTTTTTGAATCATTTATAGTTGGATTTTGATTTGTACTCCAACAAACGCCACGTGATATTATCGGCAAATTACCATCAAATGAGATATTACCTCCACTTACAAATCCCGTAGCAGTAATGGCAGAAGCAGATGTTGTAGTAAGAATTGGCAAATCACCCATTAAACAACGAATAGACATACCACCACTTTTTGCATAATAACCTCTTGTAACTATTCCATTCTGATTTGACAAAGAGCGATACCAAGCATTATTGGTAGTTGTACCTTCCGTTATACTCCACCAATACCCGATATTTCCTATATCATATACCGAATTATCTGTGCTTCGTGAGCCTCCGGGTAATGCTGTAAAACCTGTGCTATTTTTGGCTGTTGTATTGGCAGTAGCCCAATGTAAGTTTCCGTTCTCTTTTAGTTTGTCTCCGGCAAGATTCAATCCACCTAAGAAGTCGGATAAGCTTGTCCATTCTGCATCAGTGGGTATATGCCAACCCAGTGGGGATAAGTTATTGGTACTTGAAACTGCATACCAGTTATATAACTTTCCATAGGTTGTACTATTGCTGGGTGAGGCATAATCGCTGGATGCTTCAGTGGTCGAAGTTCCCCAGGTAGATAAATTTGTTTTATCAGTTATGGCAATGTTGTTACGGTATTTGCTTGTTTTCAGATTTTCTGCCATCCATACTTGATTACCTATTGTAACAGTTGAATAATAATTACCATCCACATCTTTACATTCCACAAAATTGAAATTGATTGTTTTATTCCCTGTAATTATATCTGTCAAAATGCTGACATAATTACCTGAGTATGCTTTGAAAAGCAAAAAGTCTCCGTAATTATACTGCATGGGAACAGTTGTAGCTTTCACTCTTTGAACTACATTCGCTTGAACATTTTCAGTTCCTTTAAATTCAATTCCAGCAACATTATTCGATTGACTTAATATTTTTGTTGTGTGAAGTTTGCCGTTTTCATTGATTTGTAAGGTATAAGCACCTTTGGGTAGTGTAAGTTCAAATTGATTTATACCGAAACTTAGATTCTTATTCATTCCAACTAAATTTCTGCCATCAACCCCAAATACATTGATTTGAGTGTTTCCTCCTTCGTTGGAGTAATAACTCACAGTAGCTTTATTCTGAATCGGGTTTGGATAAATGTGTAATGATTCGTCATTTGCTGATACCTGATTAACAGCAGTTACTTCTAAGGCACTTCCTGCCGGTACAGTTACCGTTGTACCTTGTGTGAGATTTTGTACCGTGATATAATCAATATAAGTTTTTGCACCGCTGGCAGTAAAAGTAATGTTGTAGTCAAAAGCGAAAGTATCTAATGCAACAAAGAGCATTAAAAAAACTGTTGAAATAATCAACCGAGATGGAGTTAAATTTTTCATAAACATTGTTTTTTAGAAGTAGATAATTATTTTTTTGTCGTTTTTTCCGTTTTGCACTGTCAGTTTTTTTTTCTATGCATGTTTGGTAACGACCGAGGCTATGGGCATTTGGCGGTTTGCGGGAGCATTCGCTGTCGTGAAACGACAAAGTGAATGCGGGAGCAAAACTGCCGGAATGCATGTCAGCCAGCCAATGAACATAGGCGTGTGTTAGCAGCCGTAGTTTAGTCGTTAGTTTGTCGTTTAAACTTCAGCCGATTAAATGTAAATGCTCTCGCAAACAGCTTTTTCACGTTGTCGAACTGCACTTTCAGCCCGAAAACGAACAAATGCTATTTCTATTTGTTTTTATAAATCTTCTCCACTTGCCCTGTTATATTCATTGTCATAGTACATTGAGATATAGTATTTCCCATAATTCTCACTAATCATAAACCAGACAGATTTTTTTGAATAAATTTCCAACATGAATGGTAATCCTGTCGTAATCATCTCTTTTTGCAATTCTTCTGTTGGATTTGATAATTGTTCTTCAGTGTATTTTGACGCAAGTTTAGACCTTATTTTTTCTGCAAGAGCGACTGTGTCTATTTTCAAGGGTAACTGATAAAAAGCGGCTTCATATCGTTTTTTATTGACTGTCATTTCATATGATATATCATCTTCATCTGATATTACATAATCTTGAGGTGTTAGCGAGGCAGTCATATATTTTTCATTTTTCTTAAATTGTTGCAAGAGGTTGTTGAATCTTATTTTAATATCTGTTGCGTTGCTCTTGTTGACATCTATAACCGCAATACGACAAACTTTATTATTGTTTGTCACGATATGTACATTAACACTTGTTCCGTTGAATTGACCAACTAAGATATCTTTGTCGGTAGGACTAATTGTAAATCCTTTTGATTTCAACTTCTCAATCATTTCAACTTTGTAACCGTCGACTGGAATGCCAAGAAATTGCGTCACATCTTTCTGAGCAAACAACGCTACTGTTATTATGAATAAAACAAAAGTCGTAAAGATTTTTTTTGAGTTTGTTTCCATTGAATTTGCGTTTTAATTTCTGCCTACTCTTTATAGGATTTTTGGCTGTCTCCTTTTCAAGATTTTCACTCGAAATATAGTTGTTCTATTTGTCTTTTTTCTTTTTTTACTATGGCTGCTAACGACCGAGGCTATGGGCATTTGGCGGTTTGCGGGAGCATTCGCTGTCGTGAAACGACAAAGTGAATGCGGGAGCAAAACCTGCTAAATGCACGTCAGCCAGCCAATGCCAATAGGCGTGTGTTATGGGCTAGGTTTTTGTTTCAACAGGACATTTTTCGTTTCTTTCTTTGTCTTATCTCACGATATAATTGTAGGTTACACTTGTCGGCTGACTTTTATAATATGAAATTGCTATTTCTTTAATCGCTTGAATTCTTTGTTTCTCAAGACTTACAGCATCACTGTACTGTTTCATTTGAAAATCCCATTGTTTTTTTTCTTCTGCATCTACTTTCTTCTCTGCTGATTTTGCGATAATTTGAGCTTCCTTAAAGCAAGATGCAGAAGGGTCAATATCTGACAGAATGTTTAAAGCACCAGCATAATCATTACCCGCAAGAGTTGTTTTCGCTTTTTGGATAAGTTCAGAACATCTCTGCGTTTGATATGCTTTGTAAGTCTCAATAGCTTTGTCCTGTATTTTGTCGTAACAACTTGAAACTTCTTCTGGAACTGACATTAATAAGCCTAATGCTTGTTCATACTGCTGCATTTTTATGTAAGTGTCAGATTTTTTAATAATATCAACACATTTTGTTTGATAGTATGAAACAATTTTCAATTTGCCTGTTTCTATGAAAGTTTTGAAGTCAGGGTCGTTTGTTACAATTTTTGAAATAGCGTTTGCAATAGCCAATTCCTTAGTGCTACCACTTCCTTTAAGGGGTTTGTTAATTGTCGAAAATAATATATTATTGTCAACTTGTTTTATGAACAAACTTAAATCTGCGGTAATAACAGTAATATTTTGCATACCGCCTTCAACAATATTGCTTTCATAAATTGCAAACTTTGGATAAATAACGAAGTTATTATTATAGCCCGATGCACCTAAACCTGATACAGTAACAATTTGAGATATTTTAGTTTGTAGTTTAGATATTTGCGAATTGTCTAAACCATCAACATTTTCGGGCATTACAACTGAAAGTGCAATTTTTCCAATATCATTTGTTGTTTGAGCAAATGACGTAAATGTTACAACAAGTACTATGAATGTGAAATATATTTTTTTCATGTTTAGCTTATTTAATTGTTATATAAATTGTGCTGCCTTTTACGTCTTTACCCGGTTGCAATCCTAATCCTTTGAAGAATTTGAATAATTCAAGAGCAAATTTATTTGGATTATAGTTATTCCCTGTTGCTTGGTCTTTTAGTGGAATCTTTACATCGTCAAGTATCATTTTAAGGTCAGTTGTCCCCTGAATATGATAACTGTTTTTAAACGAATTTTTCTCCATCCACATTTCTATTTGGTCGGATAATGGCAAAGCATCAGAACCTATTTCAGATGACATTTTATATTTCGAATCAGCACTAAAACTAATATCAATAATTACTGACTTTCCGTTATTTACAATATCGGTAAATTTAGTTTGCATAACATTTAGAAAATCTTCAACACAACTCTCTACTGCCTTTGAAGCCAATTTATTGTAGTCTTCGGTATAAAATTTACCGCTTTCTCCAACTTTATTTGACAAAGAATTTCCTGTTGATGCTTCGTATGCTGTCAGGATTAACTTTACGGAATTACCTGACTGACCTTTTTCAACGATTACTTCTGCTTGAACATAAACATCTGCACCTGACATTTGAATTATCTGAGATTTTATGTCGGTTTGATTATCTGATGTAAAAACATTATTGTCTTTAGCAGCTTTTAATTTTGCAACAAAGTCAACTGTTGTAAATCCTCGGTTATCAAAACCCTCTTTTATTTTTGCAATAGCAATTCTTTTGTTTTCATCATTTTCCAATACGGTACGAAGGTCTTCACCTTCTTTTGTGTAAGGAATTACCATTATTTTGGGTTGAACTGTTACAACCTGACCTCCGCTGTTCGTTGCTGAATTTTGGCAAAAAGCACTGTTAATTAGGCAAGTTGGCAAAAGTAGTAATGCTAATATAAAATGTTTATTTTTCATAAGTGTTTGTTTTTTAATATCCAAATTTTCGGATAATATTGTTTTCTTCTAAATCTTTTCGTAAAGACAATAAGTTGATTTTCACATCGACTGCAATACTTTTTTTGCCTCCTTTGTATCTCGTCAAATTACTTGATGGAATTGAAGACATCATAAAAGTTTTGTACCTTTTATCAGTATAAAACTTATTAAAATAATCTTTGTGCTTTTCCTTTTCATTGGATTCGTTAGTTCCAATTAATGCAATTTTTTGTTCTGATTCAGGTAAACCCCTAAAAAGTAATACGTTGAACGAATTTATTTCTGCATCAATTATTGCGTCTTCTTGATTTGACCCGAATCCTATTGCCCTCATTGTAATTGTACCTTCTTTGCCCGAAATGTAATTTACTTCTGATGAAGGCATTGTTTTAAAGCTACAGCTACTTGCAATTAATATGACTGAAACAATAAAAAAAGAACTTATTATATTTAGAGTTTTCATAAAGTTTATTTTAAGATTAGTTTACAAGTCAACTTTTCAGCAGTATTAAATCTTGAAAGTATTTCTTTTCCACCATTAGAAACTTTACATTCCGAAAAATCATCTCCAGCAATTTTGACTATTTTTATTTCGCCAATTTGACTTGGATATGGTTTTCCTTCAATCATTTCATTTTTTTCTACAATTAATTTGTCACCCTCTTTAAAGCCAAATGACCTACCTCCAGCAATTAGAACCGTGGATGCAGATTCATTACTAGTTGTTAGAATCTTACATATTTTAGTCGCTAATGGAAAAGTCTTAATAAAATAAGAGGTTAATTTTGGTTCAATTGATTTTAAGGCTTCATTGACACCACTTTCGGGAGATAGCATTAATGGACTAACTTCCGTTTGGAAACTTTCGGCTTCTGTTGTTTTACCGGTTTCTACATCATTAACTTTGATGGTGAATGCTACACTTGCCTTATAACCATTAACTGTTCCGTCTGAATTTTTCATTGCATACACGCTCATTTTTACAATATGACCTACAATCATATATTGTGCTGCTAATGCCACATCTTGTTTAACCGTATTTTTACTATCAAGAAATGCTTCGGATTTTTGAAATTCCAATTCCTTTTTGACTTTCTCGTAGCTTGTTCTGTCAACTACAATAAATCGCTTAGTATTTGTAACGATTTGAACCACCTTTTCAGCAACTGCACCAGCATATTTAGAATCTACTTCTTTAGTGAATTCTGCAACACCAATAACAGGCTTTAAATCTGATTGTGAATAGCCATATTGGCTATTCACTAAACAGATTAATAATAGAAATATTACATTTTTCATTTTATAACTTGTTTGAAGATTTCAAAGTAGCAATCAAATTATTGACCACTTTTAAATTCATACCTAATTCAGCCGGTAAAAGCGACAGTGCATCTTTCGTAAAACCTAGAGATTTCGTTGCTTTGGGTATTTGAAAAGGTGAAAGCTTTGCTATATCACCACTAACGCTACTTATTGACGAAGCAGCAGTAGCAACCGAAGTAATTTGAGTAGCAATAAGACCCGCCAATTTGAGTAATTCGTCTAAAGTAGGTTTCTTAACAGTTACATCGGCTACGCCATCAACAGATTCACCAATTGTTCTTTTATACATTTCAGGAACAAGAGTGTTTATTTCTTTCATAGACACCAACATTAGACCTGTACTTGTAGATAATCCGTCTACACTTGCTAGACCACAAGCCGCTGGTACAGTCAATTTTTCAAACTTTGCTTTCCTTGCTAAAGCTTCTTTAGAGTTCATTTCAGCTTTCAATACTTCTCTTTCAGCTTTTAATTCGTCTTGTGTTTTTGCTTGTGCAAAGCAATTTTGTGTCGTTGCAAAGATTAGTCCTAGACCAAGAACTGTTCCGAAAATCATTTTTTTAATCATAATAATAAATGTTTAAATTTGTATTTTCCTACTCATAAGGCTTTTCAGTGCCGCCCCGTTTTTGTAGTGGGTTCTGGACTCCACTTTTATTTTTAACTTAGTGTATTTATTTTTTTCTTGTTATTTATTTCTTTTTCTTGCGTTTCTCGTGTTTATCAGTTGTTTTTTTTGTTTTTTAAACTTGCCCATAACGACCGAGGCTATGGGCATTTGGCGGTTTGCGGGAGCATTCGCTGTCGTGGA
>JBAWXD010000158.1:0-8776 GCA_037144275.1 Paludibacter sp.
ACCAAGTGTATCAAACTTTGCAATAAAAATATCTGACCCTGTATTATCTTTGTTTGTTAATGTGAAGTTGCCAATCTTTACTTCAGAACCGTTAATCGTTCCGCTAAAGTAAATGTAGCCTTTTGATTGATAGCTAATTGATGTGACAGAGGAGTAGTCATTTCCATTCCCGTTGATATTTTTAGCCCACTTAAAAACCGGTATTTCAGCAAAAATACTGCTTGCGAGCAGTAATAAACCTACAACAAAAGTCCAGATTTTCATAGATTTAATGAGGTTTTGAAGAGTTGTTTTTATCAATTCGATTTTGCAAAGTTAAGTAAATTGTTTTACATAAAAAACAATTTTTATGGTTTTTGTAAAATAAAAAACTCAAACAGAAAACAGATCTGTTTGAGTTTTAAAACGAATTTTACTGAGGTTTACTTTATGATAACAGGTTCTAAATTTGAAACCCATTTCTTTAGATAAGCAAAAAAGGAATCTGAAGAGGTGAACGGTTTTTTTTCTTCTTTGCGGGCAGCTGCAGTCAGGTAAAAGCGAAGTACTTCAGCTTTTTTGTAAGGTATCAAAATCAGGTTATTTGCGCCTTCCGCGAGCTGATTATTAACATATTTTAGAGGAACATAAACACCCAATCCAACTGTCTGTTTTTCATACTTTAAGGTATCTGTAACCGGAAAATCAGTTCCCCACGAACCCACAAGACCTTTCGTGGAAGTGAAAACAGTCCCTCCGGCAATCGTTTGAACACCTGTTGCCAGATTAGCAATATCCTCCGAAGCTCGAACTTCACAAATTGCATCGCGATGGCGGGCATAGAGGATGTATCGCACTGATATATTGATTTTCTTGCCCTCGTATTGCCAACCTTCCACATCGCTTTCCACCACAGTTCGGAGTTTTCCGATGGCAACAATTCGCTGAGTACGTTTATCGAACTTGTCGATATGCGTGGCTTTCGTGCCATTCCATCCTTTTACCGTTCCTACACCCACCGCATCAAAAACACGCAAAGCATCGTCGCCATAACCGGCAGCAGCTTGTTCGTCGGTTGGATACCATTCAGTAGTTGCCAGTTCCAGTTGTTGTTTCTTTTTACCATACAAATCGATGGTGCTTTTGTTATCGAAATAGATGCGGTATGCAATCAAAGCCGATTCAAAAGCTACTCCGTGATGATGCAACTTGTTGTACATATCATTTTTGGTAGACGAAACTTCTTTCACGAATTGAAATCTGCCATCTTTATCTTTCTGAATCAAATCAGCATACACTTCGGTTGGAAAGTTCTCACGTTGAGCTGCGGGAATGGTTTTCAGGGTTACCTGAAGTGTTTGACCACCCTTCAAATCCGTTAAGAAAACAAGTTCATCAGGAATTCCATCATTATTCAAATCATCGAGTTGACTGCTGATTTGATTACCGTCGATATAAACAGCCAGGTTTTCCCGAACTTTTGCAGGAATGGACTTGTATTTATCCAATACAATGACAACCGGGGCATTTTTTAGTTCTGATTTGTTTGGATTGCTTACTTTCAACGCAAAACTTTGAGCAAAAAGCACCGGAGCGGAAAGTAAAAGAAAAGGAATTAGATTTTTTGATTTCATATTTTTACTTTTTTACTGCTTCTTTACGATACAGAATTTTATGATTTGGCATGTCGTAAATCTCCATAATCGGTCCTTTTTCATCGAAATTGTTATCTTTCACAAACTTCATTAAAGCCGGATATACTTTAAGTACGCCTAACATGATAGACATTTTGTCTTTGAATGGAAATTCGGCGCTAATGTACTTTTTCACCGGACAGGTTTTAATGTTGAATTTCCCTTTCAACCAAAAGGTTTTGCTGGTATCGGCATTTTCGAGAATACATCCCACATCAGAATGAAGGCTATCTTTCTTTACAAAGCGTGGATTGTCGTAATAAATGCCAAAACTTTTGAACGTTACTACATTTTCTTTCTCCAATTGATATTGAATCTTTTGTGCCACAGAACCGGTTTTGTCGTAAGAACCTAAAAACTTCTCATAAACCAGTTTTTCACCGCCTTCTTCTTTTTGCACAACATTCACATTCGTGAAACCACCATAATTGGCAATTGCCAACAAAAGGATTAACGTAATTGAAATGATGACTCCGACAATAATTTTTACTGTTTTCATACTAAAATTGATTTAAAAATTTGAATTAAGTATTGTTTATTTTCTGACAACTAATTTCAATAAACTTGGCAGAACTATCAGCAACAGCGGCAATGCAACAATTAAACCGCCAATTACCGCGATAGCCAGCGATTGATGCATTTGAGCACCGGCACCAATTCCCAATGCTAATGGAATCAAAGCTACAATAGCTCCGGATGCAGTCATTAATTTGGGTCGAAGCCGGGCAGAAATGGAATAAATCAAGGCGTGATTCACAGTAGATTCTTTCAACACAGTGAGGAATTGCTGAATAGTGAAAATACAGTTTTCGCCTATAATTCCCACAATCATTATCAGTCCGGTGTAACTTCCAACATTGAGTGGCGTATTTGTAATAAATAAAGCAAGCACTCCTCCCACAACTCCCAGCGAACTGACAAAAATGACAACCAACGAAAGTTTCAGGTCTTTAAACATAAAGAGAACCACTGAAAATACAAGCAGAGCAGCTATAAACAGAATTTTTAGCAGTTCGGCAAACGATTGTTGCTGCTCGGCATACGAACCGCCAAATTCAATATGATAGCTTTGAGGAAGATTAATAGTTTTGATTTTCTTCTGAATATCTTTCATCACACTTCCCAAATCCCTGTTATTCAAACGGGCAGTTACGACGCCCATAGTTTGCAGGTTTTCGCGTTCAATTTCAGTCACACCGCTCAGAATGCTAAAATCAGCCATTTGACTTACCGGAATATAATCGCCGGTGATAGTACAAACTTTCGCCTCTTTCATTTTCTCAATCGGCGTTTTGTTATTCTGGGGATAAATCATCCTAATATCGGTCAACTGTTCTTTTTCTGGAATAGAACCAATTACCAGTCCGGAAATATAAGTTTCCATTTGCGACTGTAAATCAGCCGGATTCATGCCGAATTGTTTCAGTTTTTCTTCTTTCGGAAGAATTTTTAACATCGGACCTGCCACCACAATGCCATCAAAAACATCGGCAGTTCCTTTTACCGTTCGCAGCGTGTCAGCCACTTGTTTCGACAACTCTTGTAGTTTCTCTTTATTGTCGCCAAATATCTTTACTTCAACCGGTTGAACACTGGCCATCAAATCGCCAAGCATGTCGGTTATAACCTGTCCAAAATCGACTTTGAGTGCAGGAAGTGTTTTTTCAATGTGTTGACGAATTTCATTCGAAACTTCTTCAGTAGTCTTATCACGCTTGTTTTTCAATTCTATCAGATAATCACCCCGATTGGGTTCAGTTATGAAAAAGCCCATTTGAGTGCCTGTACGTCGCGAATAGGTTTTCATTTCAGGCGTTTTTTCCAGAATTTTATCCACCTCGTTCAGCATTCGGTTGGTTTCTTCCAGCGATGTTCCGGGAGGTGAATTATAATCCAAAACGATTGAACCTTCGTCCATTTCGGGCAAGAATCCGGTTTGTAATTGTGGAATAACGATTACCAGACTCAAAATCAACAACACCACAAACCCGGCACTAATATAAGGTCGTCGAATGAAAATCTCTATCCACGGACGATGTTTTACCAATTGAATTTCGGAAGAATCTGAAAAGGCTTTGTTTTTTGATAGAAGAAGATAAACCACCGGCAATCCAAGCCACGTTACAACAAACGAGCAAAGCAGGGTGATAATCATGGTTTCGGTCAGAATTTTGAAATAGGCACCTGCCACGCCCGACATTAATTCGAATGGAATCAGAATGACGATGGTGCTAAGCGACGAACTGACCATGGCCGGAAAAAGAAACGAAATGGCTTTACCAACCAGTTCTTTTGGCGTTTTATCGGGAAATTCTTCGTGCGTCCGGTGAATTTGTTCCACCACAATGATGGCATCGTCGATGATAAGTCCGATAGAAGCAGCAATGGCACCAATGGTCATGATATTGAAATCGAAACCGATAAAAGCCATGCTGATAAAGGTGAGCGTAAGCGTCAGCGGAATGGTTATAAGCAACACCGAACCGGCCTTATAGGAACCCAGGAAGAACAACACCACGATAATGGCAAGTGCCAGTCCAATCCAAAGCACATCGATAATGCTACGGATACTCGACTTTACAAATTCCGACTGATTATAATAAGGTTTCAGCGTTACGCCTTTTGGCAGAATCCTGTTCAGTTCATCCACTTTGGCCGAAACCTGCGTGGCAACGTCAATCAGGTTACTTTGCGGCTGTTTTACAACGGCAATGAGCGGAACATCTTTTCCATCGGCTTTAATGCGGATATACTCGTTTTGCTCTGCTACATGAACCGATGCCACATCCTGAAACTTCACTTTGCGGATACCGTTATCAAAAATCACCAGATTTTTAATTTCATCGATATTCTTCAATGTAGCATCAGTAACAGTAAGGTACAAGCGGTTATAATCCACCGTGTAGCCTGTTGATTTAATAAAGTCGGTTTGTTGAAGGATTTTCTGAATGTCGAGCGGATTGATTTTGAGCGTGTTAAGTTTCCGCTCGTCGAGCACAATGCGGTATTCTTTTTCTTTTCCGCCGATAACCTGTACCGAAGAAACACCGTCGACCCTTGATAAATATGGTTTTACCGTGTATTGTGCGATGAGTTTTAGTTCTACCGGACTTTTGTTGTCCGATTGCAGTGAATAGCCCATCACAGGCAAAATGGAGGGATTCATTTTCTCCACCGTAATCTGTACATCGGGAGGAAGATCGTTTTTTATCTGCGAAATTTGTGATTCAATTTGCTGTTTATCCAAATCAATATCCGAATTCCAGTTCATAAACGCTGAAATCTCGCAACTTCCCATGCTGGTGGTGCTGCGGATTAAATGCAGATTATCAACACGTTTAATGGCATTTTCGATGGGTTTGGTCACCATTACCATCATTTTTTCAACAGGTTGTTCGCCGTTTTGAGCAATGATTTTAATTTTCGGAAAAGTTACATTTGGGAAAAGCGAGGTCTTCAAGTGCTGATACGAAAAGGCACCGCCAATCAGAATCAGCAACAGAATAACCGCTATCGGGCTTTTGAATTTTACGAAAATCTTTTCCATCTGCTGCTTACTGCTTACCGCTTACCGCTATTTTGGTGCTGTCGTTTAACCCATAGCCACCTTCACTCACAACCAAATCAGATGCGCTGAGACCGGAATTCAGAATCTCCACCATGTCTTCATTCTCAATTCCTTTTTTCACCGGAACTTTGATTGCCAGCTTATTATTCACAATTTTCATTACCCAAAATTCGGTTTGCGTTTCGTTGGTCATCACGGCATTACGCGGAACGAGGCAAGTACGGTTGTGGCTTGCCTTCACTATTTCAACTTCCAGATTCAGATTTTCAGGTAAGGGTTTGCTGTAGTGAGGTTTTATAAGTATTTGTTGAGTTTGATTCGCTTCATCGACTGTAGGTAGAATCTGATAAATTGTACCGGAAAATCTCGTTTCTTCTCCCAATACAAGCGTGCAATTAGACCCTGTTTTAATCAGCGAATTAAATTCAAATGGCAGGTTTAATTGCACCAACACATCGTTATTTTCAGCCACCGTACAAAGCGATGCACCTTCAAGCACATATGCTCCGTTTTCGGTGACGTTCAGCACATTAATTACACCGTGTGAAGGTGCGAAAACCTTTATCAATCCGGCATTTCCGGCATTCGAACTTTCCAGCGCTTTGTTTTCCTTAGTCTGAATTTCGAAAAGCAAATCAGTTTTTTTTACGTAATCGCCAAACTTCACGGAAATCTTCCGCACATAACCCGAGATAGGAGAAACCACCAGATTCTTTTTCAGATAAATGGTCTTGCCATTGAAAGTCAGTTTGCTATCAATTTTTCCAAAACTCACAGCTGATGCTTTGACATTTACAACAGGCGTTTGCTCTTGTTCTGTGGTTTCCTTTTTTGCACATGAATTCAGCAAAAAGAATGTGAAACAAAGTGTAAATAAGATTTTACTCATAAATTTCGTTTTAACTATTAACTAATTAATAATTCCAGTAATTATATGAATTTAACAACAACTGTTTTTCCATTTTCTGCATCAGGTATTCCTGTCGTTTGGCCGTTAGGTCTTTCAGCAGGTTTTTATAATCCATTACCGATACCAACCCATGAGCCAGTTCATTTTCGTAGACTTTATATAGTTTTTCGTATTGAGCCAACTGACTTTCGAGGATGATTCCACGTTCCGTCAGGGCTTTCAGTTGGGCTTTAATTTTATTCAGATTTATCTCTTTTTGAGTGATAAAGTACTCTTTTTCAAATTGTTGTATTTGCAGATTTACAGACGATTTTTCGCGTTCCAGTTTCCGCTGATTGCCATCGTAAAGCGTCCAGCTGAAGTTCATACCTACGCTGAAACCAAAATGATCTAAAGTGGGTATTCCGGTAGCATTGTAACCTGCATTGGCAAAGGCGTTGAGTTGTGGTTTGTATTTCAGTTCACTGATGGTTTGGTCAGCTACAATTCCCAAACTATCAAGTTTATACGAAATCAGAAACTGCGAACTTGTAGCTGCGTCTGATTTCATAGTCAGTTCAGTTTCCTGAATATCAATTTCAGTCGATTCTTTGATACCGCATAGCAGATTTAAATTGTACAGATTAGCTTTATAATCATCTTCAAATGATTTGTTTTCAAGTATTTTGTTTTGCTTTTCAATTTCCAGCAACATCAAATCCGATTGTTTGTAAACTGCATTATCAACCAGTTTGTGCATAATACTTAGTTGCTCGTCAAGCAGTTGAAGTATTGTTTTGCCATTTTTTATCTGAGCTTTCGATTTCAGACAAAGTATATATTGATAGCCAACCAATTGCTCCAGTTCATGAACTGTCAGTGTTGTGGAATTCTCATTTTGTTTGCGCGAAATATCAGCTTTCTGTGTGTAGGGTTTCAAATTCATTTTGCCCAATAAAGCTTGTTTTATCGACAAATAAGCCTGATATTGACCACCATTGGTGATTCCTAGATCAAAACCCGTATAATTTGACGACCCGCTTGAAACTACATCAAAAGTGCTTGGAACCGCATCGTACGAAATGATAGGAGCAAAGAGAATACCTGATTCTAAACTTATAACCGGACTTTTAAGAATACGTTCGGTTTGCTGTAAATCAAGTTTGACTATTTTAGTATCGTTTTTATTTTTATTGATTAATGGGCTGTTTTTTTGAGCCTGATCCAGATAAAAATTCAAATTGCGTTGCTGCGAAAAAGTTATTAAAGTAGAAAACAAAAGTATGAGTGACAACAGGAATCTATTCATATTTTTATGATTTGCGCTTAATGTGAAATGATCTGATGATATGATTAACAATGACGCAAAGATACTATAAGTCTGGAATATTTGAGAATGCTAAACACTAAAATAATAAAACCCTGAATAAAATTTTACTCAGGGTTTTGCAAAATCAAAATCTATTAATCAAAACTTATTTCAAAAGTTTAAGACCTGCCAATGCGGAACTATCACTTGGTCGAAGAATCAGTGCCTGATTAAACAGGTAACGGGCCTCGGTTTGTTTGCCAATATTTACTTTACACCAGGCCAACATAATGGTGGAATCATAATCAAGTGGATATAGATTCACCACTTTTTCAAACAATTTCTGAGCATTTGTATAATCTTTTGCATTGTAATACATCACCCCAAGCCAATAATTGGCGACTGTATTTTGTGGGTCGATTTCCAGGATTTTCAGATAATTATTTTTTACTTTTTCCCAACTTTCGATTGCACTCTGAGGTTTTACACAACCAAAACGGGCTTCGATAGCATAAGGATTTAATCCAATGGCTATATTATAAAAACGGATTGATTCAGTATATTGTTTTGCCAGATACGAAAGCCAACCAAGACGAATATTAGCCGTGTAATCTTTGGCATTATATACCGCCTTCATATCGTTTATAGCTGTTGTATAAGCTCCTGCTTTTTCCGATTCATAACTTTTTACATAAGCTGCTTGCAAAACTGCCTGACTTTGAGCCAAAACTACTGATCCAATGCTTATGAATACCAAAACGTACATGATTTTTTTTAAATTTTCCATATTATTCCTCCTGAAAATGATTGTTGATTATAATTTATAAATGTATTGTTTATTCCTTTTAGTTGTTTAATATCGTAGCCATAATTAGCAAATATGCTGATCCTATTTAATGCCTGCCAGAAAATGCTTACACCAGTTTTAAAAGTGGTCGGATCTTTTGAATTAAGTATATACAGTCCGTTATAATCGGCATAGTTATTTAAATTTCCAAGTGTCACGTTTCCTTCAATCCATACATTTTTCAAGGGTATAAGACCTGCGGTTTGTGTAAAAATAAGTCTGCGTGCAGCATTGTCGAACAGAACATCAACTTTGCTTTTAAGTTGAATGCCAAGTGAGCCTGGAAGACTTATTCCAGCCTGAAGCGTATATTGCTGAGTTAGTATTTTGTTATAAGTCAACAGTGAAGCACTCAGCCCCAGATCTAAACGATTGTATTTAAACGCAATTTTCCCAAAAAACATATTTCCCGTCTGTAAAATAGTGTCTTTTCTGACTACATCAATCACCGGAACTTTCTATGATGAGTCATTAATCCTGGAGTTTATGT